>JAYWHQ010000304.1:0-3263 GCA_043777655.1 Allobosea sp.
ACCGCGCTGGCGGAAGCCGAGATCGAATACGAGGAGTTCACCAGCGACACGGTGTTTGTGGCGTTTCCGGTGAGGAACCCTCCGGCGTCATGGTCGGGCTTGTCCCGACCATCCACGTCTCCCCTTGTTTCCGAAGCTAAAGACGTGGGTGCTCGGGACAAGCCCGAGCATGACGCGCGTGGGGTTTCCATCGTCATCTGGACAACCACTCCCTGGACGATGCCGGGCAACCGGGCGATCTCGTTCAACAACAAGATCGGGTATGGCCTCTATGAGCTGACAGGTCTGCTGGAAGGCAGCTTCGCCACTTTGGGCAAGCGCTACATCATAGCAGACAAGCTGGCAGATGATGTTTTTGCGAAGGCCAAGGCGGTTGGAACGCGCTTGGTCAACGTGCCGCCAAGCACGCTTGCCAGCCTCACCTGCGCCCACCCTCTCGCCGGTTGGAGCCCTTCTCCCCTTGAGGGAGAAGGTGCCCGAAGGGCGGATGAGGGGTCCACGGCGCGCAGCGACGTGACGCAAGACTCCTTGTCCGGCCCAACCCCTCATCCGTCCGCTTCGCGTCCACCTTCTCCCGCAAGGGGAGAAGGGAAGTCGGGTGCCTATACCTTCGACGTCCCCCTCCTCGATGGCGACCATGTCACCGATGACGCTGGCACGGGCTTTGTCCACACGGCACCCGGCCATGGACGCGAGGATTTTGACATCTGGATGGCCAATGGCCGCCAGCTGACCGAGCGCGGCATCGAGACGCGCATCCCCTACACCGTCGATGCTGATGGCCGCTTCACGAAAGATGCCCCCGGTTTTGAGGGCAAACAGG
Source organism: Allobosea sp. (assembly GCA_043777655.1). Taxonomy (GTDB): domain Bacteria; phylum Pseudomonadota; class Alphaproteobacteria; order Rhizobiales; family Beijerinckiaceae; genus Allobosea. The sequence goes on from JAYWHQ010000304.1 coordinate 824, forward strand.
TCATCACCGACAAGGGCGACAAGGGCGATGCCAATCAGGCGGTCATCACGGCGCTGATCGAGGCCGGCAATCTCGTGGCCCGGGGCCGTCTCAAACACCAGTATCCCCATTCCTGGCGCTCGAAAAAGCCGGTCATCTTCCGCAACACCCCGCAATGGTTCATCGCCATGGACAAGCCGCTGGCGGCTTTCCCTTCTCCCCTTGCGGGAGAAGGTGGCATGGCGCGCAGCGGCATGACGGATGAGGGGTCGACGGCGCGCAGCGACGTGACGCAAGAAGCCTCGCCTGGCCCAACCCCTCATCCGTCCGCTTCGCGTCCACCTTCTCCCGACCAAACTCGGGTTCACCCGAGTTTGGCATCATTAAGCCCTGATCGGGCAAGCCCGATCAGGGTGGGAGAAGGGCAAACCCTGCGCAACATCGTGCTGGGCGCCATCAAGGAAACCAAATGGGTGCCGCCGCAGGGCGAAAACCGCATCACAGGCATGATCCAGTCGAAGCCCGATTGGGTGGTGTCGCGCCAACGCGCCTGGGGCGTGCCGATCACGGTCTTCGCGAAGGAAGACGGCGAGGTGCTGCATGATCCAAAGGTTGACGCAGCCATTGCCGAGGCTTTCGAGCAGGAAGGCGCCGATGCCTGGTTCTCGGATCTGGACGGCTCGCGCTTTCTCGCGCCTTTCGGCCATGATCCGAAGGTCTGGCGCAAGGTGACGGATGTGCTCGATGTCTGGTTCGATTCAGGCTCGACCCATGCCTACACGCTGGAAGACCCGGTCAACTTCCCCGGATTTGCCGGGCTGAAGCGCAAGGTCGATGGCGGGCAGGATACCGTGATGTATCTGGAAGGCTCGGACCAGCATCGCGGCTGGTTCCATTCCTCGCTGATCGAAAGCTGTGGCACGCGTGGCCGCGCGCCTTATGACGTGGTGCTCACCCATGGCTTCACGATGGATGAGAAGGGCCAGAAAATGTCCAAGTCGCTGGGCAATGTGGTGGCCCCGCAAAAGGTGATTTCGGCCTCAGGCGCCGATATCCTGCGGCTCTGGGTGGCCTCGGTGGATTATTCCGACGACCAGCGCATCGGCCCGGAAATCCTGAAGAACATGCAGGAAACCTATCGCAAACTGCGCAACACGATGCGCTGGATGCTGGGCACATTGGCGCATTTTGATGAGGCGCAACGTGTCACGGATGTGGCCACCATGCCGGAGCTTGAGCAGCTGATGCTGCACCGGCTCGCCGAACTCGACCCGCAGATTCGGGCTGCCTATGCCGATTATGACTACAAGAAGGTGATTGCACTGCTCTCGCAATTCATGACGGCGGACCTGTCGGCCTTCTATTTCGACATCCGCAAGGACGTTCTCTACTGCGACCCGGAATCGAGCCATGTGCGGGCCTGTGCGCTGAGCACGGTTGACGCGCTGTGTGATTGCGTGACGCGCTGGATTGCGCCGATCCTCGTCTTCACCGCCGAAGAAGCCTGGCTGGAGCGCCATGCGTCCGTGCGCGCTGGCCAAGGCTCGGTGCATCTGATGACCTTCCCGGAACTGCCTGAGAGCTGGCACAATCCCGAATTGGCCGAACGCTGGACCAAGGTGCGCCGTGTGCGCCGCGTCATCACCGGCGCACTGGAGCTGGACCGTGCCGCCAAGCGCATCGGCTCCTCGCTGGAAGCGATGCCGCGTGTCTGGCTGTCGGATGTCGATCTTGCCGCAGCCTCGTCAGGGCTCGACATGGCCGAGATCTGCATCACGTCGCGCATCGCGATCAACAAGGGCGAGGGCCCGGATGATGCGTTCCGGCTGGATGATGTGCCAGGTGTGGCTGTTGTGATCGAGAAGGCCAGCGGCATCAAATGCGCCCGCTCGTGGAAGTATTTCGATTCGGCAACCGCCGACCCCGCTTATCCGGACGTCACTCCGCGCGATGCGAAAGCCCTGCGCGAAATCGACGCGAAAGCAGCCTGACGTGATGAGGGAGACATCGCCGCCGGCAGCAACTGTCATTTCGCAAACCGCCACACGCCGTCTCGGAATCTGGGTCGCGGCGCTGACGCTTGTTTCCGATCAGGCCAGCAAGCTCTGGCTGCTGTTTGTGGCCGACATTGCTGAGAGAGGGCCATTTCAGGTCCTGCCGTTTCTCGAGTTCGTGCTGGCCTGGAACAGGGGCATCTCCTATGGCCTCTTCCAGCAGAGCAGCGATTTTGGCCGCTGGGCGCTGGTGGCGGTCTCGGTGGTGGCTTCTGTCTGGCTCAGCACCTGGATGTGGCGGGAAACGAGCCGCCTCACTGTGCTTGCTTTGGCGCTCATCATCGGCGGCGCACTGGGAAATGGCATTGACCGTGCGGCGTATGGTGCCGTGGTCGATTTCGCCCATGTCCATGTCGGCAGCTTCAGCTGGTACATCTTCAACATCGCGGATGCGGCCATCGTTGCCG
>JAYWHQ010000305.1:0-3254 GCA_043777655.1 Allobosea sp.
GGTCAGCGATTCAGAGCGCTTGATCGAGCCGGTGCCGTTGCTGGACGAATTGGACTGGCCATTCAGCAGCGAGCCTGCCTTGGTGCCCTTGGGCAGGAAATTCTCGACGTCCTGCTCCAGACCGAAAGCATTTTCGGCGCTGAAGCCCTCGCCATTCTTGCGGCTGCGGCTGGTCTGGTTGTCGAGCTGGGCACGGTCGGTGACGCGAACGCGCACTGTCACCAGATCGCCGATCTGGCGGGCGCGCTGGTCCTTGAAGAAGGCGCGCGAGCCGGTGCGCCAGAGCGAATTCGGCGCAAACGAGGCATGCTCCGTTGCGGGCATCGGCATTTGCACGGGTTTGTAGCCGGGCTGCGCTGTCGAGTCCTCGATGGCCGAAAGGACTGGAGCCCGACCGACATTGGCCAGCCGGTCAGCAGCGCCGCAGGCTGACAGGGCCAGGCCAAGGCCGAGAATGCAGGGAATGTGGATCAGTTTCTGCGAAGTCATGGCTGTGCTCCGGATGCTGTGTGTCGGATTCATCATGGCGATCACGGGGCCACCGCGACGCGGCCGAGATTGGCGGATGTGGTGTTGACAGAGACGCGGCCTGGCCCGGTCACCGTGCCTTGCAGCACGCGCTTCGAGTTGGGGTTTGTCACCGCCACCGAGTCGCCCATGGCGCCAGCCTCATTGGCGCGCCCGCGCAAGCTGAGCTGCACACCGGGCGCCTCATAGACGATGGTGATGACATCGCCGCGTGCGACGATTTCCTGACGCTGGATGTCCTGTGCGCGCAAGGGCACGCCAATGGCGAGACTGCGGCGCGCCACGCGGCCAACCGCCAGCGGGATATCGGCAATCATGTCAGGCCCGAGGCCTTCGCGCGGACGGCGCTCGGTGGTGATGTCGGCAGCTGCAAGCGTCTCGCCTCGTGCCATGGCGCGCAAGGGGACAACGACATCGACGGTCTCGATCAGCTGGCCAGTGATCCGGACCGGCTTCAGCCGCAGGCTGGCGCTGCCAGGCAGTGTCATGACGGCGTTCACGCGCTTGGCACGGGCGTCATAGGTCACGTCCTGCACGGTGAGCGCGGCGGTGAGGTCGGGCTCGACAACGAGGCTGGGTGCGCCGCCATCAAAGACGAGGGCGAGCGAGCGGCCATCGACATTGTGGCGCTCGGCGAGAGCCAGCTTCACAGCATTCTCGATATCCAACGCCGACAGACGGCGGGCGGCGCGGCTGACGATGACCTGGCCAATGCCGCGCTGGTCGATCTCGGCGCTGTCCGCCAGAATGCCATTGGCAACTGCCGCCTCGACAATGCGATGCGCCTGGATCGTGCCGGTTTCGCCAAGTGCCGGCGCGCGGAAAGCGGGCAGCGTGGCCTGTGCTGGCCGCAATCCGGCGATCAGATCGCCGAACATCACGATGTCGCGGCTGAGCGTGACATCGGTCTTGAGCTGTGGGCGCGCGACGACGATGGGCTGCGCGTTCAGTGCGGTGGGCGAGCGCTGGGACTGCCGGGCGGGCGCCGTCTGCGCCTGCGCCAGCGTGCCGAACTGGGCCACAAGGCCGAGCGCGATGATGAGGATGCGTGTGGTCATGGTTCAGTTTCCTTAACCGCGGAACATCTGGCTGGTGGCCGACATCATCTGGTCGCTGGCGGTGATGACCTTCGAGTTCATCTCATAGGCGCGCTGGGCGGCGATCAGCGAAGACAACTCGGTGACGGCATTGACGTTGCCTTCTTCCAGATGGCCCTGCTGCAAGGTGCCGAAGCCCTCGCCACCGCCAACGCCATCGATGGCGGGGCCGGAACCTGCCGTCTCGACAAAGAAGTTGTCACCGATGGATTCCAGGCCGACCTTGTTGATGAAGCGCGCCAGCTGAATCTGTCCGACGTCCTGAGGGGCCGCCTGTCCCGGCACCGTGATCTGCACCGTGCCCTGGGCATTGATCGAAACGCTTTTGGCATTTTGCGGAATGGTGATGCCGGGATCGACCAGATAGCCGTCGCGGGTCACGAGCTGGCCCTGCGCGTCGAGGTCAAACGAGCCGTCTCGGGTGTAGCCGGTGCGGCCATCGGGCATGCGGACCTTGAAGAAGCCTTCGCCGCGCAGCGCCAGATCATAATCCTTCTCGGTCGGGGACAGGTTGCCCTGGCCCATGACACGACCGGTGGACACGGTCTTGACGCCGGAGCCGACGAAGGAGCCTGCGGGCGCCACCGTGTTCTGGTCCGAAGTCGTTGTGCCGGCCCGGCGAAAATTCTCGTAGAGCAGGTCCTGAAAATGCACGCGCTGGCGTTTGTAGCCAGTGGTGCGCACGTTCGCGATGTTGTTGGAGATGACCTGGACGTTAAGTTCCTGGGCCATCATGCCGGTGGCAGCTGTGTGAAGGGCGCGCATGTCTGTCGCTCCGTTTCCTGTTCAATCAACCCTGGACGTCGGCAAGGCGCTGGATGGCCGTGCGACGCAGTTCATCTGTTTTCGAGATCATGCCGGCGATGCTGGCATAGGTGCGCTGCAGCTCGACCAGCCGGCTCATCTCGATGATCGGCTTCACGTTCGAGCGCTCGACGGCGCCAGTTTCCAGCTTGGCCAAGGGGCCAATGGGCGTGGCTGGCGTCGGCGACGAGAACATGTTGGTGCCCTCGTTGCGCAGGGTGGTCGGGTCGGCAAAGCGCACCAGCCGCAGCTTGCCGCGCTCGCCCTGGGCGGTGGTCACGGTGCCATCCTGCGAAATCTGTGCGTTGCTTTCGTTCGGGCCGAAAACGATGGGGCCGTTCTCACCCATGACGGGCTGGCCGGTCTGCGTGACGAGCTCGCCGCGCGAATTGATGTCGAAGGAGCCTGCACGGGTGTAGCGCTCGCCGCCAGCTGTGCGCACAACATAGAAGCCTTCGCCCTTGATGGCTGTATCCAGCGGGTTGCCGGTGCGCTCGATCATGCCGCCGGACAAATCAATCGGCGTGCCACGATCCTGCACGAACGAGATGCGGCGGTCCGGTTTCTGAAATGTTTCGCCGCTGGCTGTCGGCGACAGATACTCGGCAAAGCGCGCGGAGCGGGCCTTGAAGCCATTGGTCGAGATGTTCGCCACATTGTTGGCGATGACGTCCAGTTCGCGGGCCAGGGCAATCTGGCGCGAAAGGCCGACGAGAAGCGCGTTCTCCACGGACTTGGTCTCCCGGTTTTCCCGTGGTCGCCTCGACGACCCCAGCGCGATGACCACACAAGCCACGTCGCAAGCGCCATGCCAGCATGGTTAAT
>JAYWHQ010000306.1:0-3246 GCA_043777655.1 Allobosea sp.
TTTCTTCAGGCCTTAACGGCAGAAAAAGTGTCGTCATCACCGGTCTTGAGCAAATGCGCCGGAATGCCGCGTGGTTGTTTCTGACTTGGAGGCAGCGGCGATACAAACACCGTCTTCCCCTTGCGCCGCACAAGATCGTCCTTGGCAGCCTTGCGGAGGGCCGCGTCTGTCATCAGATCAAAACCGGCGCCGGCCAGGATGCGCGCAGTGCTCAGTGACGCCTTGTCGCCAATCGACATGCCGCCGCACGCTGTGACCGGCCATGTGTGCAGACTGACGCCAAGCGGCAAGGTTGGCCAGCCAAAAATGCCAACGGGTGTCAGATAGCTGACATCACCAACATCGGTGGAACCTCCTGTTGTCATTTCTCCGATAATGGGCATGACGCGGGTTGCCAGCCCGGCCTCAGGTAACGTCATTTCCTTCTGGCATGCGCGGGCAAAGGCTTGCTCGTCCGGTGTGAACTCGATTGGTGTTGCCAGCATGTGGCGATGCATGTGAGCGATCAGCGTGTCATTCGGCAGCAGATCATACATGCCGTAATACACTTCAAACTCTGCCTTGGTCTGCGTGGCCAAGGCCGAACCTTCCGAAATCTGCCGGGCCCATTCCGTCATGGCGTTGACCTTCTCTCGGTCCGCATCACGGATGGTCATCCACACCTGCGCAAAATCCGGCACGATGTTCGGGGCAACGCCTGCATTTTCGTAGACGTAGTGGACACGCGCTGTTGGCAAGATGTGCTCGCGCATCATGTTGATGCCATGGCCGAACAGTTCTGCGGCCTTGAGTGCGCTGCGGCCATCCCAGGGGCTGTTTCCTGCGTGCGCAGTGCGTCCCCTGAAGATGATCTTCATCGCGTTGCTTGCCGCCGTCCTGACCGCGCCGGTTGCCGCGATTGGCGCCGGGTGCCACGCGAGGCATGCGTCGCAATCGTCAAAAAGGCCATCGCGGGCCATGTAGACCTTGACGCCTTGCGCTTCCTCCGAAGCACAACCGTAAACGCGGATGGTGCCCGGCGTACCCGCTTGCTGCATCATCAGCTTGAGGGCAATGGCGCCGCCCGTGCAGCCGGCACCCAGCATGTTGTGGCCACAACCATGGCCGACCGCTGCACCAGTCGTGCCCGGTGCCTGGCGCGGCTCGGCCGCGTTACCAAGCCCGGGCAAGGCGTCATATTCGGGCAGATAGCCGATGACCGCACCACCTGCTCCTTGCTTCCATTCCGCAATGAAGGCTGTCGGGGTGCCCGACGTGCCGGTGCTGGTCATCGTGAAACCGGCAGCCTTCAGTTCACGGATGTGGACGGCCGAGGATTTTTCTTCGTGCAGGGACAGCTCCGGGTTCGCCCAGACTTCACGGCTGATACGCAAAATTGCTTCGCGGCTGTCGGTGACCGCGCGCAAGGCAATGGCGGATGAGGCAGGAGCTGTGGTTGCAGCCGTGGCCATCGGGGCAACTGCTGGCGTTTGAGCCAACACCACGGGGCTGGACGCCAGAGCGGTGGTCGCCCCCGCGATTGCTGTTGTCGCCAAAAGCGTCCGCCGGTCGATCCCCATCTTGAGGCGTGTGGTCATTTGAGCTCCAGTTCGGGTCGTTTGAGGCAAGGTAACCAGCCACATGCAAGCAGCCACATGCAAGCAGCCAAATACCAGAACCTGAACATACTTGTCTGATGTTGCAGTCGCAAATCACATCAATGCTCATGGACTTGGCCGCGATAGGCAAAGTTGCCGCAAGCAGCTGCGCCCAACACCGTCGCATCATGTCGTCGCAGCCGTGACTGGCGAAACTCTGCCTCGCAACACCAATGCCGATCCACGATGGCCAGCTGCCATCCGGCTGGGCCAAGCCAATCCTGCGCGGAATACCTCAGATTTTTGCTGCCAGAAATGACTCAACAACCTCGACGACCCCAGTAATGACAATCTGCACGCCAATGCACAGCAGGAGAAAGGCTGAAAGCCGCATGATGACGCGGGTGCCTTCCGCTCCAAACAACCGGGCCATCCGCGAGACATGTGCGTAGGCATAAAAGATGCAGCTAGAAATGGCTGCGGCAACCACCACCGAGACGAGTTCAGACTTCAGATCGAGATTGAAGACGTCGTGGCGCGATCCGAGTGTTATCGCGACGGCAATCGTGCCAGGTCCTGTGGTCAGCGGCACAGTCAGTGGAAAGAACGTCATTTGTCTGACAGCTTCCAGACCGTGGGTTGACGTTGCGGCGCGACCTTCTTCCTCATTGCTTTCATGAAGCAGGGCCCAGCCGGATGCTGCGACGACAAGGCCGCCCGCAATGCGCAGCGCCGGCATGCTGACCCCGAAGAAACCGAGGATTGCGCCGCCAGCAAACATCGAAACGATGAGCACAAAAAAGGCATAGATCGCAACTTGTCGGGCCGCGATCCTCCGCTCGGGATCAGACAGGCTCATCGTCCTGTTCAGGAACACGAAAGCCAGGCCGAGCGGGTTGATGATCGCGAAAAGGGTGAAAAACTCGAGCAGGAACCTGCTTGTCATCTCCGGCTATTCCCCCACCCATCCTCAAGCGCATCGCACGCCACCTCCCGTGCATTAACCTGAAGGCCAAGAGGTGGGAAGACTTTCCGGTCGAGACAGCCAGCCACCGACCATAGCAGGCATTCAGCGCCCCAATTCACCGAGCCCTCCTTCAATCTTGCGCAAACCCAGGGCCAGGCCTTGCAGGGCCGTTACATCAGCGGTCACCATGCCTTCGAACAGAGGGACCTTCGCTGATGACATGTCCAGCTCGTGAGGAGGCATAGGTTCGCCCGCCAGTGCGCGTTGCGCTAGCAGTGCCGCTTTGGCCAGCAAGGGCTTTGCCGCGTGCATCGCCGCAGCATCACTGCACAAATCCGAATGCGCCATGGCAGCTGTCAGCGTACCGGCGCAAATGATGCCGACCTGACGTGCCGTTTGGATTTGAGTTTCTTTTTCCATCCTGAATTCGCGTCGACTGTCGCGGATGGCTTTCTCCAGCTCGACCACCCGATCAAGCATGGCGACATACAGATTAGTCGACAACGGCTGACTTGCAGTTGCCAACTCCGCAAGGATATCGGCAGCCGCAGCCAAACTTGCTTCGGTTGCTTGTGCGGCAGCCTGCCGCCCTCGCACGGGCAGGATCAGATAGCTGACCGCCAAGCCCGTTGCGATCCCGATCAGTGTATTGCCGACCCGGATCAGGCTGTACTGGATAGCATCCTGCACATGCACCAAGAT
>JAYWHQ010000307.1:0-11245 GCA_043777655.1 Allobosea sp.
ATTTTCACATCGGTGGCTCGGGCCTGATCTCCGGCGGGCGTCTCAAGCGCCTGCTTGAGCTGCACCTGGCGACAACGCGCATCGAGAGCCTGCCGGCCAAGTTTGCCGCCATTGCGACAGAACTCGGCACGGGTCACGAAATCTGGCTGACTCATGGCCCCGTCGTCGAAGCCCTGCGTGCATCTTACGCGCTGCCGGGCGTCTTTGATCCGGTGAAGCTCGGCGGCCGCTGGCTGATGGACGGTGCGCTGGTCAATCCGGTGCCTGTCACCGCTGCACGCGCGCTTGGGGCCGACGTGGTGATCTGCGTCAATCTCAATGGCGATACCGGCGGGCGCGGCACCATCATCCAGTCCCATGCCGCAGATCCGGACCATGAGGTGGTGCCGGAAGTCGAGCTGCAGCCGACGCAAGGGTGGTTTGGCTCGGTGCGCGGGGCTGCCAAGCGTGTGCGCAGCATGGTCGGCCGCTCGGCCGACCAGCCCGGACTGGCCGGGGTGATGATTGATGCGTTCAACATTACCCAGGACCGGATTTCGCGCTCGCGTCTTGCGGGCGACCCGCCCGATGTCATGGTTTCGCCCAAGCTCGGACGCGTGGGGTTGTTCGATTTCCATCGCGCAGAGGAAGCCATTGCGCTGGGTCGCGCCGCCACCGAACGCTCGCTGGACGACATAGCAGCAACGATAGCCGCCTGCCCTGTGGCGAGCGCTTAAAACGCGCTCACGCCATCGAGATGTAATCTCGCATTGCGCTTGATTCAGCTTCCATCTCGGCCACGCGGCGCTTCACGACGTCGCCAATTGAAACGATCCCGGAAACACGCGTGCCATCGAGCACGGGAACGTGGCGGAAGCGGCCTGCCGTCATGATCTGCATGACCTCATTGACACGCGTCTCGGATGTGCAGGTGACGACTTTCGCGGTCATGTAACCCGAGACAGGCTTTGCCAAGGCCGCACTGCCGCCCTGCCCGATGGCGCGAATGATGTCGCGTTCCGACAAAATGCCGAGCAGGGCGCCGTCATCGTCCAGCACCAAAACAGCACCGATCCGCTTTTCAACCAGCAGCTTCGCAGCTTCATCCAGCGTGCGGTGTGGCTGGGTCGAGATGATCTCGCGGCCTTTGTCGCCAAGGATATGTGCAACAGTCATCGGCAATCCTCCAGATCAGCAGGGCTGTTGCCAGCACTCTTCGCCCATTCACCGGGCCTGGTTCCGAAACAGCCCGCTGAGCTGTTGCAGAAAAGGTTCGGATCATGCGCAGCCGCAAAAGTCTCTGCCAATCGCGCGCCGGGCGCAAGAGCAGAGATTGCGGCTTTGTCAGGCCCGCACCCGGCCGCGATCAAGCAGGGGAAACAGCAGCAGCCCAACGAGGAACCCGCCAATATGCGCTTCCCACGCAATGCTGGCGGCCTCACCCAGCACAGGCACAATGCCGGAACCGAACAGAATGTTGGTCACGAACCAGATCAACATGAAGATCATGGCGCGCGAGTTGCGCCAGAGCTGGCCAAACGGCTCGGCCGGGATCGCTCTAATAGCAGCATCGTCCGACATTCGGCCAAATGGCGTGCCGGGAGAAAAGACAAAACGCATCGCCGCCGCCGTTGTGCCCGAAATGGCTGCCGAGGCTCCCACCAGTGGCAGCACATCGGGTCCGCGTGCCAGCCAATGCGCCAGAGCGCCTGCAATGGTTGCCAAGGCCATCAACACAAGAAAGCGCGAGACACCCAGACGGCGCGCCACCGGGCTGCCGAAAGCTGCGAGCCAGAACATGTTGCTCATCAGGTGAACCCAGGAGCCGTGCAGCAAGCCATAGGTCAGCAAGGTCCATAGCCGTGGCTCACCTTCGGCAAGGAGCAACCTGACCATTTGCGCCTGCCCGGCACCAAGGCCGCTGCGCAACTGATTGAAAAAGCTGTCGCCGCCCGCAGGGTCCAGCCAGGCACTCAGCCGGGCTGGCACAAAAGCGAACTGCAGCAGGAGCCAGAAGTCTGTTTGCGGCGACAGGACAAACTCGCGCACAGCGTGAAGCGTGACTATGCCGACAATCAGAATGGCGACAACACCTGGAAGATTGAGCAGCGGTTCCGACTGGGCATTCTCGTCGTTCATCGCCAGCTTTTGCCTCATCCCGTTTGTCTTGCGCAGGTGTTGCGCGCGAATTTTGCTTGTGCCCGATCAAGCCTGTGCCTGCAATCGCTGCCATCGCTGGCTATGGTCCCTGCGGCGGCATGCACCCTGCGTCTGACGTACCAAGCGCAGCACAAACACGAGCAGCTGTGCCCGATCGGAACGCGGTTGCGCCAACATGGCACGGCTCCGCGCTCCGGACTGGCACAAGCTGACAGGACCGGATCATGAGACACGCCAGCACAAAACAGGTTTTCGCCTATTGGGACGAGTTGCGCGGGGATCGTGCAGCACCCGAGCGCGGTGAAATCGAACCGGGCGCCTTGCGGCATGTGCTGACGGACACATTCGTGCTGGAAAACGAAGCCATTGGCCCCTTGTTCCGTCTGGCTGGAACAAGGCTGTGCGCGCTGTTCGGCTCGGAGCTGAAGGGGCGACCCTTTGTGGCGCTCTGGAGCGACATCGCTGGCCAGATCGAGATGCGCCGTTTGACTGAAGCTGTCATGAATGAGTCTGCCGGTGCCGTGGCGGGTGTACTGGGCAAGACTGCGGATGGTGACCAGGTGCATCTGGAGCTTCTGCTTTTGCCCTTGCGCTATCGAGGCCAAACGCATGCGAGACTTCTTGGCGCACTTTCACCAAACGTCACGCCTCCCTGGCTCGGTATTGGCAAGATTGACGAAATCAAGCTGCTTTCCGTCCGCATGATCTTCGCCAACGGCAAGAGAGCTGACCGCCCCGAGCCAAGATACCCTGCACAGGCGCCAGGTACGGGGCGTCCGCACCTTGTCCTGCATCATGGTGGACTGGAAGAACGACGTCGAGTAACGCCACTTTAATACTACAATTGCTATTGTGCGGGCAATCAACTGGAGCCGTTCCCGCAATGTCTGCCGCATCTGCTCCCCGTCTGGCATCGCGCCCCATCGAACGCCGCCGTCATCGTCGCGTTCCGGTCGCCTTGCTGGGACGATACATGCTGCCAAGCCGCATGGAATTCCCTTGCCAGACCGCTGACATCTCGCCTGGCGGCGTTGCTGTCGTTGCACCGGTCAAGGCAAAGAATGGCGAGAAGGTCATCATCTATCTCGAGCATCTGGGCCGTATTGAAGGCACTGTGACACGCGTGACCGCAGAAGGCTTCTGCCTCAGCATTGCTGCCACCATGCGCAAGCGCGAGAAGTTTGCAGCCCAGCTGACCTGGCTCGCCAATCGTCATGTGCTTGGGCTGCCGGAAGATCGCCGCCATGAGCGCGTGACGCCGCGCAATCCACGCTCGATTGTCACCATGGAAGACGGCACTGAAGTTGTTGTGCGGCTGCTTGACGTTTCGCTGTCAGGTGCTGCCTTCTCGGCTGACAGGCCCCTGCCGATCGGCATCCCAATCAAGCTTGGCAAGACCAACGCCAAGCTCGTGCGCAAATTCGAAGGCGGCTATGCAGCCGAGTTCCGCCACCCGATCTCTGCCGACCGGCTGGACGAGAACATCGACCTTTGATCGCAGCCTCAGCCGACCCCGAGTGATTTCAGCTTCCTGTGCAAGGCTGAACGCTCCATTCCGATAAACTCGGCCGTGCGCGAGATGTTGCCTGAGAACCGGGCAATCTGTGCAACCATGTATTCCCGCTCGAAGATTTCGCGCGCATCGCGCAGCGGCATGCTCATCAGCTTCTCGCCGCCCATGCCTGATGGCGTCGTCGGCACCATGGCACCGACCTCAGCTGGCAGCATGTCGATGGTGATCTCGGCATTCACTTCGCCCTTTGTCAGGATCATGAGGCGCTCGACATTGTTGCGCAATTCGCGAACATTGCCCGGCCATTCATGTGATTGCAGCACAGCCATCGCATCGCTGCCAATCTTGCGCTGCGGCAAACCTGTGGCAATCGAAATCTGCTCCATGAAGAAGTGAATCAGTTCCGGCACGTCCTCGCGCCTTTCGGCAAGCAAAGGCACGCGAATCGGCACCACGCTCAGCCGATGGAACAGGTCTTCGCGAAAGCGACCTGCCGCAATTTCACCAGGCAAGTCACGGCTTGAAGAAGAGACAATACGCACATCGACATGGACGCGTGTGCTGCCCCCGACTCGCTGGAAGTTCTGATCGACCAGCACGCGTAGAATGCGGTTCTGGGTCTCGCGCGGCATGTCAGCGATCTCGTCAATATACAGCGTTCCGCCATGCGCTTCTTCCAGCGCACCGACGCGTCTGCCCTTTGCATCTCCACCTTCAATGCCGAACAGCTCCTCCTCCATCGTCTCCGGTGTGATGGTGGCTGCATTGATGACGATGAATGGCCCTGATGCCCGGCTCGACGTTTCGTGCAGGACACGCGCTGCCAGTTCTTTGCCTGCACCAGGCGCGCCCGAGATCAAGACCCGTGCATTGGTCGGCGCGACACGTTCAAGTGTCTGCCGCAACTGATTGACAATGGTGGATTTTCCGACAATCCGATCAGCCTGTACGGATTTGGCGCGCAGGTCGCGCACCTCGCGCTTCAAGCGCGATGCCTCCAGCGCGCGCTCGGCAACCAGCACAAGCCGGTCGGCCTTGAAGGGCTTCTCGATAAAGTCATAGGCACCGCTCTTGATGGCGGAGACAGCTGTCTCGATGTTGCCATGGCCGGAGATCATCACGACTGGCAAATCCGGATGCTGCTCCTTGATGATCTCCAGCACCTGCAATCCGTCCAGCCGGCTGCCTTGCAACCAGATGTCGAGGAAAACGAGATTGGGCCGGCGCGACGCGATGGCGGTCAGCGCCTCGTCTGCCGAGCCGGCACGCCGCGCGCGATAGCCTTCATCTTCCAGAATGCCGGACACCAGCTCGCGGATATCGACCTCATCGTCGACCACAAGAATATCTGCGCTCATTGTGTCGCCTCGCTCTGTCGCATCTTGATTGCCGGTGTGCCTGCATGTTCGGCGTCTGCAGGCGGACCGTCCTGGCGCAGCCAGAGCCTGACACAAGCACCGCGCTGGCCATCGCTGCGGTCCATCAGCTCGATGCCGCCACCATGGTCCTCAAGGATCTTGCCGACAATGGCGAGGCCAAGGCCTGTGCCGCCTTCACGCGTTGTCATGTATGGCTCGAGCAGGCGCTGGCGCTGGTCTGCCGGCAGCCCTTTGCCATTGTCGAGCACATCGATCACGATGCGCCCATCCTGATGGCGCTCGAATATCAGCTGGATCTGCCCTTGTCCCCGCTGGTCCGAAGGCACGGCCGCGACAGCTTCTGTCGCGTTCTTGATGATATTTGTCAGCGCCTGCGCGATCAGACGGCGGTCAAACACCGCGAGCACCGGTTTTTCCGGCAAAGTGTCATCCATATCAATGTCGGGATTGCCGACCCGCATCAGGAAGATAACCTGTCGCAAGGTCTCGACAATGTCTTCCTTTGCCAGGGCGGGCTTGGGCATGCGTGCGAAAGACGAGAACTCGTCGACCATGCGGCGAATGTCGTCCACCTGACGCACGATCGTGTCGGTGCACTGCTCGAAGATCATCTTGTCCTCGATGATGACCTTTCCGAACTTACGGCGAATACGCTCGGCCGACAGCTGGATCGGTGTCAGCGGATTCTTGATTTCATGGGCAATGCGACGCGCGACATCGGCCCAGGCCGCCGTACGCTGCGCCGAAACCAGATCGGAAATATCATCCAGCGTCACGACAAGCCCCTGCCCCACGCCGTCACCTTCGCGCGACACACGGATGTTCAGCATCCGGTCGTGGCCGTCGCGATGGATGGAAATCTGGCCCGATGCCTGACGCTGGCGCCCCTGGCGCGCTTCGCTCAGCAGGGCCGAAAGCTCCGGCAGGACGGCGTCGACAGGCTGGCCCAGCAGGCGGTTGCTTGCACCAAGCAAAAGCTCCGCAGAGCGGTTGGCGATGGTGATGTGGCCATCGGCATCCAGACTCAGCACACCTGACGACACGCCCGAAAGCACGGCTTCCGTGAAGCGCCGGCGTCGGTCGATCACGTCACTTGCCGTCACCAAACCGTCGCGCTGGCGGCGCAGTTCGGCAGTCATCTTGTTGAAGGTTTCGCCCAGATGCGCCATGTCGCCCTCGGCACGGCGGATTGGAACCTGAACATAGAAATTGCCGCTTGAAACCTGATCCGTCGCATGGATCAGTCGCCTGATCGGCGCCACCAGCCGATTGGCAAAACTCAGCCCCAGCCAAACCGCAGACAGCAGCAGGATCAGCGTGATGAGCGCATACATTGTCGCGAAGGCAAACTGGACGCCTTTCCGCCGCGTGTCGATGTCGAGATATTCGACTGCCGCGCTGCGCGCGATCGCAGGGAACTCCGTTGCAAGCTGATCGACCTGCCGGGCGACATAGAGGTAGGCGTTTTCGTAACCCGCGAGCTTCTGCAAGGCACCGTACGCCGCGCCTTGCCCTGCCAGCACGCAGATCGGGTCGTTGGATTGCCCGGCTTCCACGAAGGTCTCGCTGTCAGGCTTGGGCGGATTGCGCAACACATCGATGTTGGCGCGCACCAGCACCTCGTCTGGAGGCCGCATGATCTGTGCAACAGGCAAGCCCAGCGCTGTTGCGCGCGTGGTCATAAAGCCTTCAAACCATTGCCGTTCGGTGTCAAAAGCGGGCTTTGCGCGGTTCAGATCGTCAGCAAGGATTCGGATTTCGCGCCCCAGCGCCCGGCACTGGCTCGTGGCATAGGCATCTGCCACCTCGACGGATTTGAAGATGACGTCACGCATGCGGTCCGAGAACCAGGGGTCCAGTCCGCGCTCGATCGTCACCGTTGCGATGACGGCGACAAGCACGGCAGGCATGGCAGCCACAACGCTGAACAGCGCCACAATGCGCACATGCAGCCCCGCCGCGGCGGCACCTGCGCGTCTTGCACGCACCAGTGCCAGCGATTCAAAGGCAACGATGCCGACCAGCATGAGGATCAGCAGGCCGTTGAGCACGAACAGCGCAACCACCACCTGATGCACTGGCGCAATCGGCGTCGCGCCGGACAGGACAAGGAAGGTGGCCAGAGCCGAGGCCAGCGACAGGACAACCAGCATCGCGCCAATAAGGCCCGAGACACGACGGGGTTCAAAATCCCCGCCAGGCCGCTGGCGCAAGGTCGTGCCAGAACGACTGTCGTTAGTTGCGCTCGTCACGTTCTGTCATGATCCATTGTCGACCGACTCAAGCTGGAGCGATCACCCGCGCAACTGATGCGCACAAGCAACGGTGTTGTCAAAATGCGACATATCAATGGCAGTCGGCCACAGGTCAGCGGGCCGAACGCACCACCTGCATGTCCAGCTCGCGGATTTTCTTGCGCAGCGTGTTGCGGTTGAGGCCCAGCAACTCTGCTGCTCTGATCTGGTTGCCACGCGTGGCGGCCAGTGCTGCAGCAATCAACGGCGGCTCGACCTCGCGCAACAGGCGATGGTAAAGCCCCGGCGGTGGGATGCCATCGCCGAACGAGCCAAAATACTGGCTCAGGTGACGCTCCACCGCGGCCGGCAAGGTCTCGGAGCGCTCGACCAGCTGGCCCATGTTGGCCACGACCGGAACAGCGCCGCTGGAGGTCTGCAACTCCGCATCAATGATGGGGGCTGTAATCGTGTCTTGCGGATAAAGCGCCGCCAGCCGCCGCACCAGGTTTTCAAGTTCGCGGACATTGCCCGGCCAACGATGGCGGCGCAGCACGTCCATCGCCTCGGAATCGATCTGTTTGCGCGGCAGACCCTCTTTCTCCACCACCATGAAGAAGTGCCGCACCAGATCGGCAATGTCCTCCGAGCGCTCGCGCAAGGGCGGCAGGCGGATCGGAACGACGTTGAGGCGGAAAAACAGATCCTCGCGGAACAGGCCCTGCGCAATCGAGATGCGCAAATCCTTGTGCGTCGCCGTGATGATGCGGACATTGGTCTTGATCGGCGTGCGCCCGCCAACGGTGGTGTATTCGCCCTGTTGCAGCACGCGCAGCAGCCGGGTCTGCGCCTCCATCGGCATGTCGCCGATCTCGTCGAGGAACAGTGTCCCGCCCTCGGCTTGCTCGAAACGGCCTGAAGAGCGGTTCGTCGCGCCAGTGAAAGCCCCCTTCTCGTGGCCGAAAAGCTCGGACTCGATCAGGTCTTTCGGAATGGCGGCCATGTTGATGGCAACGAACGGCCCGGTGCGACGCTTGCCATAGTCATGCAGCGCGCGCGCGACCAACTCCTTGCCGGTGCCGGATTCGCCGTTGATCATCACGGTCAGATCGACCGGCATCAGGCGCGCCAGCGCCCGGTAAACGTCCTGCATGGCGGCAGAACGCCCGACGAGTGGAATGTCATCTGTCTCGCCAGACGGCTTGGCGCCAATGCCCTCGCCGCGCGGGCGCGACAAGGCGCGGCCGACAATCGCGACAAGCTCCTTCAAATCGAAAGGCTTGGGCAGGTATTCATACGCGCCACGTTCAGACGCCTTGATTGCCGTCATGAACGTGTTCTGCGCACTCATCACGATGATCGGCAGCTCAGGCCGCACGCGCTTGATGCGTGGCAGCAGGTCGAACGCATTGCCATCAGGCATCACGACGTCGGTGATGACAAGATCGCCCTGCCCTTGGGCAACCCACGTCCACAGCGTTGCCGCTTGTCCTGTCGTGCGCACCTCGTGACCAGCACGCGACAGGGCCTGATTCAGCACCGTGCGGATCGCGGCGTCGTCATCAGCAATAAGGATGCTGCCTGTAGGCATTCAATCCGTCCTGTTCTGGGCCTGCACGTCGCAGACCGATTGCAAAGGCAACATCGATACCAACACACTCACTCGGCACGCCCGTCGCGCGAGACATGCATCGGCAGGAGCAGCCGGAATGCGGTGCGCCGTGGTGCAGGATCACATTCGACGATACCGCCATGGTCGCCCACGATCTTGGCCACCAGTGCAAGTCCGAGGCCAGTGCCCTGCGCCTTGGTGGTCACAAAGGGATCGAACAGATGCGGAAACACATCCGCAGGCACCCCAGGGCCATTGTCTCGCACGGCAATCTCGAGCGGCAACGCCACCCGCGTCGCAGAACCGTGCAGTTGCAGGCGGATGCCGGGACGATAGGCGGTCGTGAGCACGATTTCACCGTCAATGGCGTCCTGGCCGATGGCTTCGGCTGCATTCTTCACGAGGTTCAGGAGCACCTGCACCAGCTGGTCGCGGTTGCCGAGAACCGGCGGCAAGGACGGGTCATAAACCTCGGAAAAGCGGATATGACGCGCAAAACCTGACTGTGCGAGCCTTTTCACGTGGTCAAGCACATCATGCACGTTGACCGCGCCGCGTTCCAGCGCGCGGTCTTCGCCGAACAGCTCCACCCGCTCGACAAGCTTCACGATACGGTCCGCTTCGTCGCAGATCAGTTGCGTCAGCATGCGGTCTTCGTCCGGAACAGAGGTTTCGAGCAGCTGAGCTGCACCGCGAATACCTGACAAGGGGTTCTTGATCTCATGCGCCAGCATGGCGCCAAGCGCCGTGATGGACCGTGCTGCCCCCCGATGGGTCAGCTGTCTGTCCATTTTTTCAGCAATTGTCCTTTCTTGCAGCATCAGCACGATAGCTTCGGCATTGGCGTGCAAGGGCGCGGCGAACACATCCACCACCCGTTCCGTGCCGGTTCGCGCCGAGCCGAGATCGACGCGGTATTCACTGATGCTGGCACCCCGGCGGCGCACCTCGTCGACAACTGCCAGCACGGGCGAGCCGAACGGGATCAGTTCCTTCAGTTGCATGCGGCGCAGAAAACTTGCGCCGGACTGGAAGAAGTCTTCGGCGGCAAGGTTCGCAAAAGCAATTCCGCCCGCAGCGTGCACCACCAGAACAGGCATGGGCAGCACATTCAGCGCCTGCAACTCCATCACCTGGGCTGCACTCGCGCCGGGCGGATTGTCGAGAACAGTCACATTCATCGGGCCAGTTCCCTGTTCATGCTGCAGCCCTCAGCCTGTCGGTGTTGAACAACTGCCGCAGGCCAGCGATGACCTTTGCCGGGTCATCAGTGGTGAGCATGGCGAGTCGACTGTCGGGATCAGCAGCACAACCACTGCGAATGGCTTCGTCGGCATAGGCGGCAAGGTGCTTGCGGGCATGGCGCACGCCAGTCTCGCGCCCCATCAATGACACAAGCCCATCGAAATGCTCGCAAGCCATGGCGAGCTTTTCTGCCAGCGATGGCTCGACACCAATTGCGCCGTCGAGGCCAGCTGCAATCTGGCCAACAAGCCAGGGACGCCCGACAGCGGCGCGCCCGATCATCGCTGCGTCCGCCCGCGACGAATCGAGACAGGCCCGCGCCTGCTCCAGCGTACTCACGTCACCATTGGCAACCAGCGGAAACGTGCCGACATCGCGTACAGCCCGGATGGCTGCCCAGTTGGCGGAGCCCTTGTAAAACTGTTGCCGGGTGCGGCCATGCACCGTGATCATGGCCGCGCCGGCCTCGACTGCGCGGCGGGCCAGCTCGGGGGCATTCAGCGTTGCCTCGTCCCAACCAAGGCGCATCTTGACCGTGACTGGCACATTGACCGCAGCAACGGCCGCCTCCACCAGCGACACCGCATGATCGAGATCACGCATCAGCGCCGAACCCGCCCATCCGCCCGTGACGCGCTTGGCGGGGCAGCCCATGTTGATGTCGATGATGTTGGCGCCTGAAGCTTCGGCCAGGCGCGCAGCTTCGCCAAGCCAGTGCGGCTCGCAGGCGGCCAATTGCACGACGTGCGGGAACACGCCCTCGCCCTCGGCCCGCAGCCGCATCTCTTCATGGCCTTGCACAAATTCTTCCGATGCAACCATTTCGGAGACAACGAGACCCGCACCACAGCGCATGGCGATGCGTCGCATGGCCAGATCGGTAACGCCGGAAAGCGGCGCAAGAAAAGCGCGGGTGGAGACGGGCACAGTCCCGATCAGCAACGGCTTCTCGCCTGAAAAATGGGCAGAACTCATAATGCCCATTGTTTAGACAAAAAAGACAACTGACAAGTGAAAATGTTGCGATGCAGCATGGCACGGTTCATTCATGCGCAAACACTGTGATGCCGATATCAGAAGGGTTGTCTGTCAATGGCAGAAGCGCGCTTGGCTTATGGCATGA
>JAYWHQ010000308.1:0-3238 GCA_043777655.1 Allobosea sp.
ATTGCAGGAGTTGATGGCTGCAAGGCGGGCTGGATCGCCGTTCTGGCCGAGCTGGAAGGGCGGGTCGAGGCACGAATAACGATCATGCCGCGCTTTGGCGATCTGCTGACGCTGCCCGAACGGCCTGAGTTCATTGCGGTCGACATGCCCATCGGCCTGCCGGACCAGATCATCGGGGCATGTCGCGGGCCCGAGCAGGCGGTGCGGGCGTTGCTGGGCGCGCGCAAATCCTCGGTGTTCTCGATTCCGGCACGTTCGGCTGTCTATGCGCCTGACTACACCGAAGCCTGTCGCCTGGCAGCGTTGCATTCCCAGCCACCGAAGATGGTCTCGAAACAGGGCTTCTTCCTGTTCCCGAAGATCATCGAGATTGATGGCCTGCTGCGGGCTGATCCTGCTCTGACCGGACGCGTGCGCGAAGTGCATCCGGAGCTGGCTTTCCGCCTGATGAACGGCGCGCCATTGGCCGAGCCCAAGAAGCTGAAGGGCGCAGCGCATTCCGCCGGAATGAGCGAAAGGCGCGCTCTGCTGCTGGCGCAGGGCTGGCCCGAAGTGCTGGTGATGGCCAAGCCGCCACGCGGTGCGGGTGCTGATGACCTGCTGGACGCGCTCGCCTGCCTGACCGTCGCCCGGCACATGGCGGCGGGGCGCGGACTGTCCTTCCCCGATCCGCCTTTACGCGATAGTCATGATCTGCCCATCGCCATCTGGGGTTTTCGCCCCGCTGAACCGGATTGAAAGCCTCATGAACGCGCCTGTCACGAACCTGCCCGTCACGCCTGCCATGATCGAGGCCGCTGCTGCCCGCATCCACGGGCGCATTCGGGTGACGCCGGTGGTGCCGCTGGGCGCAGGCGCTTTCGGCACAAAGGGCAACATCAGCCTCAAGCTGGAGCTTTTGCAGCATGCGGGCTCGTTCAAGACGCGCGGGGCCTTCAACAACCTGCTCTCGCGTCCTGTGGGCGAAGCCGGTGTGGCGGCCGCTTCCGGCGGCAACCATGGCGCAGCTGTGGCCTATGCCGCGCGCGAATTGGGCCTGAGAGCCACGATCTTCGTGCCGGAGATTTCGCCCGCTGCAAAGGTCGCAGCCATCCGCTCCTTTGGCGCAGAAGTGCATATTGGCGGCGCGCAATATGATGATGCCCAGGCGGCCTGCGATGCATTCGTCGCCAAGACCGGGGCGCTGAAAATCCATCCCTTTGCTGCCGTCGAGACATTGGCTGGCCAAGGCACGCTGGCGCGCGAGTGGGCGCTGCAGGAACCTGACCTCGACACCGTGCTGATCGCGACAGGCGGCGGCGGGCTGGTCTCGGGCATTGGCGCCTGGTGGGCGGGATCGAAGGTCAAGGTGGTTGCGGTCGAGCCAGAAGGTTCGCGTGCGCTTCAGGCGGCGCTTCAGGCGGGCGGGCCAGTCGAGGTCAAGGTGCAGTCGCTGGCGGCGGATTCGCTGGGCGCGCGAAATGTCGGCGCGCTGGTGCATGAAGTGAGCGCGGCCACGGTCGATTCCGTTGTGCTGGTGCCAGATGCGGCCATCACGCAGGCGCAGGTCGTGCTGTGGCGCGATTTCCGGCTGGCGAGCGAGCCTGGCGGGGCCGCCTCGCTGGCCGCGTTGCTGAGCGGGGCCTATGTGCCTTCGCCGGGCGAGCGGGTCGGTGTGCTGTGCTGTGGCGCCAATGTCGACCTGATGAAACTCAATGCGCTGCTGGGCTGAGACCTGTTCGACAGCCAGATCAACTTGACCTTGCTGCCGCCGTCGCCATAACGCTCTCATGTCTGCGTTTGATCTCGCCCTCAACAACCTGCTTTCGCCCATGGTGCTGTTCTTTGCGCTGGGGCTGGGCGCAGCCTTGGCGCGATCCGATCTCAGCATGCCGGAGGCCATCGCCAAGTTTCTGGCGCTCTATCTGATGATGGCCATTGGCTTCAAGGGCGGGGCGGCAGTTGCCAAAAGCGGTGTCGATCTGAAGCTGCTCGGCGTCATGGCAGCAGGCATCGTGCTCTCGGCGCTCATCCCCCTTCTCGGCTTTGCCCTGCTCAGGCTGACCACGCGGATGAGCACGGTGGATGCAGCAGCGGTTGCTGCGCATTACGGCTCCATCTCCATCGTCACATTCGTGGCGGCCACCCAGACGCTGGCCGCATTGGGTCTCAGCTATGAGGGTTATCTCATCGCAGTGGCCGCCGTGATGGAAACGCCGGCCATCCTCACGGCCCTCCTGCTTGTGCGCCGCGCAGGCACTGCCGCGCGCAGCCCGGATGAACCAAGCGAACCGCTGGGCAAGCTGCTGCACGAGATTGGCCTCAATGCCTCGGTCGTGATGCTGGTTGGCTCTTTCGCCATCGGCTGGATCACGGGCGAGCGCGGCATGGCGGCCATCCAGCCCTTCATCGGCGATCTGTTCTTCGGCATGATCTGCCTGTTTCTGCTCGATATGGGGCTCGTGGCCGGGCGCGGCATGCGCGAGGGCCGCAAGAGCCTGAGTTTGCAGGCGGTGGCTTTTGGCCTCTACATGCCGCTGATTTCGGCGGCTTTGGCCGCGCTCGCCTGCCTCGCCCTTGGCCTCTCGCTGGGCGGCACTGCGTTGATGATTACACTTGCCGCCTCCGCCTCCTACATCGCCGTGCCCGCCGCCATGCGGCTGGCCTTGCCCGAGGCGAAACCGTCCATCTACCTCACCATGTCGCTGGGCGTGACCTTCCCGTTCAACCTGACGCTCGGCATCCCGCTTTATGTGTGGCTGGCCGGGCTCGTCACCGGAGCGCGCTGATGCAGACCTACAAGAAGAAGCGCATTGCCATCGTCATCGAGCAGCCGGCGCTCAACCGCGTGCTGGACGCGCTCGATAAGCTCGCTGTCACCGGATACACGGTCTATCCCGTCATTGCCGGGCGCGGGCGCGAGGGCTCCTGGCGCGCCGATGATCTGGTGGCGGATGCCGGCCGCATGGTCAGCGTCGTCTGCGTCTGCGACGAGGCCCGCGTCGATGAGGTGGTGACGCCCGTCTACGCCATCGTGAAACGCCATGTCGGCATCATCACGCTGTCAGACTGCGAAGTGATCCGCGCCGATCATTTTTGAGCGGTGATCTGCGGACATCATGCACAACCGTCATGCTCGGGCTTGTCCCGAGCACCCACGCCTTCGCTTGTTTGCATGCGTCGCCACTTCAAGACGTGGATGGTCGGGACAAGCCCAACCATGACGATGAGGCCATAAGCGTCGCTCCAACCCCCATGA
>JAYWHQ010000309.1:0-3236 GCA_043777655.1 Allobosea sp.
TACGGCCCAGCGGATACCACTCGGTCGGACGATCTGCCTCGGAGCGGCCCAGCAATGCGAGATAGCCGATCCACCAGCAGGGCAGCGCGGAGCCCAGCAGGAAGCCCAGGCCAACAGCTGGCTTCAATGCCAGTGCGACTGCCAGCGCTCCGACGCCGCTGGCGACAAGCCCGGCACGGTGGTTCCAGCCAAGGGCGGCAATGAAGACGGGGAGGGGTGCGACATATGACAGGAGAATGGCCAGCGGCGATCCGGTGATCACCACTGCGAACAGGAGGGCCGAGACAAGTCCCGCGCCAATGCCAACGATGCCAAGCATCACAATTCAGTCCAGCTGTCCCGCTGCTCGCAAAATCGCGGCAGGGTGAGAAGCCCTTTTCGGGCTTCAACAGGCCGGAAGGGTTTTCACCACCCGGCGACGAAGGATGTGCAGGCGGAAAGCCGCCTGCACATCGAGATCATGTCAGTTCGCGATCAGGTCTTGTGGCGATCAGCGAATGACGTAGGGCAGCAGGCCCAGGAAGCGGGCACGCTTGATGGCCTGAGCCAGTTCACGCTGCTTCTTGGCCGAAACGGCCGTGATGCGCGACGGCACGATCTTGCCGCGCTCGGAAATGTAGCGCGAGAGTGTGCGCACATCCTTGTAGTCGATCTTCGGCGCGCCTTCGCCCGTGAACGGGCAGGACTTGCGGCGACGGAAGAAGGGGCGGCGGGCGCCAGTTGTTGCAGACATGGATCAGGCCTCCCCGGCAGCTTCAGCAGGACGTGCATCGTCGCGGCGCGGCGGACGATCACCACGCGGGCGGTCGAAACGGTCACCACCGCCGCCGCTGCGCTCGAAACGGTCACCACGCTCGCCGCGTTCGCCACGGTCATCGCGGTCGCGCTTCTGAAGCATGGCCGACTGGCCTTCTTCAAGCGCTTCCACGCGGATGGTGATGAAGCGCAGGACGTCTTCATTGATCGCCATCTGGCGCTCCATTTCGGCAAGGGCTGCCGGAGAAGCGTCGATGTTCAGGAGCGAATAATGCGCCTTGCGATTCTTCTTGATGCGGAAAGCAATGGTCTTCACGCCCCAATACTCGACCTTGGGAACCGTGCCGCCATTTGCTTCAATGATGCCCTTGAACGTCTCGACAAGGGTATCAACCTGCTGCGCGCTGATGTCCTGGCGCGCGAGCATGATATGCTCGTAAAATGCCATCTGGCCTTCCTTTCATTGTGCTTGCCGCGGCGCGGAGCCCTCCGAGCCCTGGATAAGGCCCGACAGGATCGATCGAAGGCGGAGACACGGGATGACGGTTCTGTTGAAAAACCTGCAGGGCGAAAGCCAAGCCATCCGTTCAGCCCCCGGCCGAACAAGCTGGTGCGGCATTACAGCGGGACGCACACGGGCGCAACACTTATGTGTCGCTCAAGCGGCATCGGTCGCAGCCAGCCTCTGCTGCAAGCCGTGAATGTCGCCCAACACCCAGAGATCGCGGACCTTGTCGCCCTCGAAAGTGAAGATGGGGGCGCCATGCCACCAGACATGGCGGCCACTGGGCGGAATACCAAACAGTTCCCGCCGATGCAGGCCATGGAAGCGCAGCTTGCCGCAAACCTTGTTGCCGTCCTCCACCAGATCAAGAATGTCCGAGGTGTAGTTATCCAGCGCGCCCGTGACGAAATCGACATACCCGGCAAAGCCTGCATGTCCGACCAGCACAGGCCCCAGCGAGCCGCGAAAGGTGAAGCCTTCATGGAAGATGTGCGGGATCAGCGTCTTGTCGGCGCGGTCCCACATCTCCTTGTAGAAGATGCGCACTGTCTCCTTGCGCGGGCTCAAGGCTGTCAGCGGATAGAGCGGCTCATTGGGCAGGGGCAAGGTTCAGCGTCTCCATCTGATGTGAGTCTGCCAGTGAATGCGCCGTTCGTCGAGCCCGGTTGCCCTTCTGGCTTGACTCATGCTCGTCTCCCGGTGTGTCTGCCGCACCTTGCCGCGAGACGGCAGCCTGTCATCCAGCCGGAGCCCAGCTAACATGACCACAGCATTGATCTTCCCGGGCCAGGGCTCGCAATCTGTCGGCATGGCGATGGCGCTGGCCGATGCGTTTCCGGTGGCGCGTGCGGTTCTGGACGAGGTTGACGCGGCCTTGTCGCAGAAGCTGTCCGTGTTGATGCGTGAAGGCCCCATCGAAGAATTGACGATGACGGCCAACGCCCAGCCCGCGCTGATGGCTGCAAGTCTCGCCGCCTTGCGTGTGCTTGAAAGCGAAGCAGGCTTTGTGCTGGCGCGCGACGCGACCTTCGTGGCCGGCCATTCGCTTGGCGAATATTCGGCCCTGGCCGCTGCCGGCACATTCTCGATCAGCGATACGGCGCGCCTGCTGCGCATCCGTGGTGACGCGATGCAGAAGGCCGTGCCAGCCGGGCAGGGCGCGATGGCGGCGCTGATCGGCATCGAACTGGCCGATGCGCGTGCCATTGCCGCCGATGCCGCCGAGGGCGACGTCTGCCAGGCAGCCAATGACAATGGTGGCGGACAAGTCGTGCTTTCGGGCACGAAAGCCGCAGTTGACCGCGCCATCGCGCTGGCGACCGCGCGCGGGGTCAAGCGGGCGCTGCTGCTGCCGGTTTCTGCGCCTTTTCACTGCGCCCTGATGCAGCCGGCAGCCGAGGCGATGCAGGCAGCACTTGCCGCAGTCACCATGCATGCGCCCGCAGTGTCTGTGATGGCCAATGTCGGCGCGGCACCTCTGAGCGATCCCGAAGCGATCCGTGACAGCCTTGTCGCACAGGTGACGGGCACCGTGCGCTGGCGCGAATGCGTTGAAGCCATGGCCAATCGGGGCGTGACCACGTTTCTGGAAGTTGGCACCGGCAAGGTGCTCAGCGGGCTGGTGCGCCGCATTGCTGCTGGCACAATGTGCCAGGCCATCGGCACGCCGGACGATATCGCGGCCTTCATCGCGTCGAAGTCGGCCTGAGCCATATTGGCAAGGCAAAACCAATCAGGACGGCTCTTCAAGAAGCCGGTTTCGGGAGGAAGACATGTTTGATCTGACAGGCAAGAAGGTGCTGGTGACCGGCGCGACAGGCGGGCTGGGTGGGGCGATCGCCCGCACCTTGCATGCGCGCGGCGCCATCAGATTAGCGGGGCCGACAAGTGGCACATCAACGCCGACGAGCCAAACTATTTAGATTACAATGTCACGATTACCAACACGGTCTCAAAAACTCCGGCTCAGGTTATC
>JAYWHQ010000310.1:0-3234 GCA_043777655.1 Allobosea sp.
GTCTTCTCGACCACGCTCCACATTACCGGCTTGGAGCCGCGATAGAGCTGGCCGCTGGAGGCGAACTTCATCAGCTCGCGGGCGATCTGCGCCTCGGCCGGAAAGGTCATGGTGAGATAGGGGTTGTCCCAGTCGCCGCAGACGCCCAGCCGCTTGAACTCCTCGCGCTGCACATCCACCCAATGCTCGGCAAAGGCGCGGCATTCCTTGCGGAATTCCACCACCGGCACCTCGTCCTTGTTCAGCCCCTTGGCGCGATATTGCTCCTCGATCTTCCATTCGATCGGCAGGCCATGGCAGTCCCAGCCTGGCACGTAGTTAGAATCAAAGCCCAGCATCTGCTGCGAGCGCACGACAAGGTCCTTCAGGATCTTGTTGAGCGCGTGTCCGATGTGGATGTTGCCATTGGCGTAGGGAGGGCCGTCATGCAGCACGAAACGCGGGCGGCCCGCGCTGCTCTCGCGCAGCTGGCGGTAGAGGTCGGTCTCCTCCCAGCGCTGCAAAATCTGCGGCTCGCGCTCGGGCAGGCCGGCGCGCATCGCAAAGGCGGTCTGCGGCAGGTAGAGCGTCTGCGAATAGTCGCGGGCAGCGGAGGTGGTGGTCTCGGTCATCACGAAAGCTCTGTCATTGGCGCGCCCGTTCGCGGCACGGATCATTCCACGCGGCTTGTGGCAGATTTTGCGACAATGTGCAGGCAAAAAAACCGATGCCCGGCTTTGGCGCATTCTCACCGATGGCGCATCACGGTCCGCCGAGCAGTTGCCGGGCCTTGGCGCTGTCCAGTTGCATCTGCGCGATCAGCGGCTCCAGCCCATCGAATTTCAGCTCCGGCCTGATCCAGGCGATCAGGTCAAGATCGACGATCCTGCCATAGAGATCGCCGCTGAAATCGAACAGGAACGTCTCGATGCGCGGCGCGCCATTGTCGAAAGTGGGCCGTCTTCCATAGCTCGCCACACCATCGCGCCAGATGCCATCGATGCGCATGCGCACGGCATAGATGCCATGGGCCAGCCGGCAATCATCCGCCAGCCACATGTTGGCGGTGGGAAAGCCCAGCTCCCGCCCGCGCTTGTCGCCATGGCGCACTTCGCCGCATAGCCGCCAGGGGCGGCCCAGCAGCTTTGTTGCCTGTGCCACATCGCCGTTTTCCAGCGCCTGCCTGATCTTGCTGGAGGACACGATCTCGCCATCCAGCGCAAAGGGCGGCGCGACCACCACCCGCTCGCCCAGCCGAGACCTCAGCAGATCGAGGTTCCCCGTCCGGCGTTGGCCAAAGCGGAAATCCTCGCCCACCACGAGGCCTGCCACGCGCAGCCTCCGGATGAGCAGATCATCGAGAAAAGCTTCGGCTGGCATCGCGGCGAGGCTCGCATTGAAACTCAGCGCCAGCATGCCATCAACACCCAGCTCGCGCAGCCGGGCGGCCTTGAGCTCGGCATCACTGAGCCGGAACACTGGGCGATCAGGCTGGAAAAAACTGCGCGGGTGCGGCTCGAAGGTCAGGACGCCGGGCTGGGCCTTGAGGTGCAGCGCCAATTGCGCTGTTAGCGCGACAACCGAAGCATGACCCAGATGCACACCGTCAAAATTCCCGATCGCCAGAACGCGCCCCTGCAACCCGGACGGGAAAACGTCATGCGCCTGAAAAAGGTGAAGGTCGGCAGAGTGGGGCAAGTGCAGAGTCCGTGGCATCGAGAAATGCGTCGATACCAGCCGCTGTGTCATGTAGCCAGTCCTGCCATTCGCATGGCAGGCAGCGCGAAAGCTCAGGCGCGCGGTGCCGGTGCCTTCGGCTTGTGTGGCGGCGGCAGCGCGATCCAGGCCTCGCCTTCCAGCACGGGCTTGCCATCGACAAGGCACTCGCAGAACAGCCGCGCCCGGCGTTTGTCGATCACCAGTTCCACGACCTCGACCTTGGCCATGACGATGTCGCCAATCTTGACTGGCGCAAGAAAGGTCAGTGTCTGCGAAAGATAGATCGCGCCTGGTCCGGGCAGCCGCGTGCCGAGCAGTGCAGAGACCAGGCTGGCAGTGAACATTCCATGGGCGATGCGCTGGCCGAACCTGGTATTGGCGGCATAGCTGTCGCTGAGGTGGATCGGGTTGTCATCACCCGAGACATCGGCAAACAGCGCGACATCGCGCGCCATGATCGTGCGCATCAGGCTGTCGCTCTGGCCAATCGCCAGTTCCTCGAAACGAAACGCACGGATCGCTGAGGCATTCATGGTGGCACATCCTGTGGATTTTGGCATCGCAAACCCGTGCAGCAGGTCGGGCATCAGCATGGCTGAACTGTCTCACGACACTGCGTTTGCGACCATGCGACTTTGGTGTGCGGTGCAACAAGATCGCGGAGCGCAATTCCACATTTAAAACCGAATGCAAGCGTCATCATTAACGGCTTTGAAACATGAAGCCCTTAAAACCGATGCAACGGTGCTGCCCTGCACCTGTGCGTTGCGTTGCCCGGTTTTCCCCGGGCCCTGTCTGGAGTGAGGCCTGTCATGGCGCTTGATCTGTCGATGCCCATCCTTGTTGTTGATGACTATCAGACGATGGTCCGCATCATTCGCAATCTGCTCAAGCAGCTTGGCTTTGAGGATGTTGATGATGCATCGGACGGCTCGACCGCCATGGGCAAGATGCGCGACAAGAAATACGGCCTCGTGATCTCCGACTGGAACATGGAGCCGATGACGGGCTACGAGCTGCTGCGCTCGGTGCGCGGTGATGATGCCCTGCGCCAGACGCCCTTCATCATGGTGACAGCGGAATCCAAGACCGAGAACGTCATTGCCGCCAAGAAAGCCGGCGTGAACAACTACATCGTCAAGCCCTTCAACGCGCAGACGTTGAAGTCCAAGATCGAAGCCGTTTGCGGCGCCTGATTCTGGACTGATCTGTTCTGCAGGGGTTGCGCATGGCTTACTCGGGCGCTTTGAGATCTGTTGAGACGCAGTTGAGTGAAGTGCCGCAGATCGGCGGTATCGACCTCAAGAGGCTGTCGCGGGAGATCGATGTGATTGCGGGCTATGTTCGCAACCTGCGCGCCTCGATCAATGCCATCCATGCGCCCGAGATTGCCCGCGAGCGCCTGCCAGAAATGCGCGGCGATCTGGCAGCTGTGGTCGAAGCCACCAACGACGCGGCCAACCGCATCCTCGAGACGGCCGAAGAACTGATGTTCGCGCCCGACGGCCCCGGTTTTCGCGCCAAGGTCGAGGAAAA
>JAYWHQ010000311.1:0-3230 GCA_043777655.1 Allobosea sp.
GTTGATGCCGCCAAATGTTGGTTCGAGGGCCGCCACCACTTCAACGAAGGCGTCGATGGCTTTTTGCTCAACCTCGATGTCGAAGCAGTCAATGCCAGCGAATTTCTTGAAAAGAACCGCCTTGCCCTCCATCACCGGCTTGGAGGCCAGCGGGCCGATATCGCCCAGGCCCAGCACCGCCGTGCCATTGGTGATGACGGCCACAAGGTTCTGGCGTGCGGTCAGTTCGGCGGCCTGCGAAGGGTCATCGACAATGGCCTCGCAGGCGGCTGCCACACCGGGCGAATAGGCGAGCGCCAGATCGCGCTGGTTGCCGAGCGGCTTGGTCGCCTGGATTTCCAGCTTACCGGGCTTTGGCGTGCGGTGATAAACCAGCGCGCCCGAGCGCAGATCCGGCGACAGGTCACTCTTCATCGACAACACCCCAGTCTCAGCGCAATGTTGCGCTCTCAAGCCTACCCATCAGGTCGCCCGCAATCGACATGGCGTCAAGCACGCTTTTGGCAAGAGTGTTGGTGCGGGATGCGAGGGCAGGACGAGACGTCACATGTCGCTTGATTTGGACGTCATGCCTTCTGGATGTCGCGCACCATGAATGATGCGCTCGATCACCACTGTTTTGTCGCGGATTGCATGGAAAATCAGATACCGGCCATGAACAGTCATGCGCACCCCAGCGCCATATTCCTCACGAAGTGGATAGGCCAATGGCTGCGTTGCCACCTTCAGGCAATGCGCGCGCAGCTCACTAACAAAACCGAGTGCTCGCTTCGGTGAATCCGTTGCAATGAAGAATGCGATGTCCTCAAGGTCAGCTTCTGCAAGCCTCGAAAATCGGCATTCCAGCATCATGTTCACCCGTCAATGACAGTCAACCTTGCTCCAATGCGAGCGAAAACCTGCTCGGCTGGCAGTGTTTCGGCTTCGGAGCGGCTGACATCGATAGACCGCCGAATGTCCTCAACAGACAGCCTGCGTTCTGCCAGCATATCCTGATCACGGCGAATGAGGTCCCGGACATAATCGCTGACACTTGCATATTTGCCGCTGTCTATCCGGTTCTGAACCCACTCGCGCATTGGGTCTGGTACGGAAATGTTCATGGACGCCATGGCTGAACTCCTTGAGTCGTGCATGCCATAAAATGGCAGATATTGCCATAGCCCATTGCCTGCTCTGCCACGATACGATGTCTTGGGCAGCGGCTTTACTGACCCCTCAAGCCGCCAGCCCCGCCACGCCCACACCGCCATCATGCAGGTGGCAGGCGCTGACATGGCCGGGCGCGATTTCGCGCAGGGCCGGGCGTTCGGCCTTGCAGCGTGGCCCGGCGAAGGGGCAGCGCGGATGGAAGTGGCAGCCGGTGGGCGGATGCAGCGGCGACGGGATCTCGCCTTTCAGCGGCGCAAAGCGCTTCTTGCGCGAGGCCAGCGTCGGCACATTGGCCAGCAGCGCCTGTGCGTAAGGGTGCGTTGGCCCCTTGAACAACTCGGAAGCGGGTGCGCTCTCGACCACGCGGCCGAGATACATGATGACGACCTTGTCCGAGAGGTGGCGCACCACGCTGAGATCATGGCTGATGAACAGGTATGTCAGGCCCAGTTCCTGCCGAAGCTTCATGAACAGGTTCAGCACCTGCGCCTGGATCGAGACATCGAGCGCCGCCACGCTCTCGTCGCAGACGAGAAACTGGGGCTTCACGGCAAGGGCGCGCGCAATGCCGATGCGCGCCCGCTGGCCGCCCGAAAACTGATGCGGAAAGCGCCGCTTGTAGGCGGGATCGAGGCCAACGCGCTCGAGCACGCTGTCGACATAGTCATCCTGCTCGGCCTTGGTCGTCATGCCATGCACAACAGGCGCTTCACCGACAATATCGGAGACGCGCATGCGCGGGTTGAGCGAGGACATCGGGTCCTGAAAGATCATCTGGATGGCGAGTGTCGCCGCCCGACGCTGGTCGCCGGACATGGTGTCGGTGTCCTGCCCGCGCCAGAACACCTTTCCCTGCGAGGCGTGGTGGATGCCCGCCACAACGCGGCCCAATGTGGATTTGCCGCAGCCGGATTCGCCCACCAGCCCGACAACCTCGCCTTCGGCAATCGTCAGGTTGACGCCATCGACGGCATGAACTGTCTGCACTTCATTCTTCGCGCCGAAAATGTTGGCGATCCTTGAGGCAGCATCCAGCGGCTTGGTGAAGCGCTTGGAAACATCCTCGAGCCTGAGAGCGGGCGGGGAGACAACGGCGTTGGTCATGCGGCAGCCCCAGTCAGAACAAGCGGATGGTGGCAGCGCAGCGCGCGGCCGGGCAGGGTGGACACCTCCGGTGCCGAAGCCTTGCAGAGCGCATCCGCATAGCCGCAGCGCGGCGCAAAGGCGCAGCCGGCAGGCAGGCGCCCGAGAGAGGGCGTGGAGCCCGGAATCTGCTTCAGCGGTTGGCCGGGATGGCCCTCGCTTGGGAGCGAGCCCAGCAGGCCTTCGGTGTAGGGATGTCCCGGATGGTCGAGCACGGTGTCGACATCGCCCGTCTCGACAATGCGCCCGGCATACATCACGGCGATGCGGTCCGCGAGGCCAGCGACCACGGCAAGATCATGCGTGATCCAGACCAGGGCCGTGCCGGTGTCGGCGCAGAGGCCCTGCATCTCGGCGAGGATCTGGCTCTGGATCGTGACATCGAGTGCGGTCGTTGGCTCATCGCAGATGATGAGCGGCGGCTGGTGCAGCAGCGCAATCGCAATGGCGACGCGCTGGCGCATGCCGCCGGAAAACTGGTGCGGATAGGCGTTCAGCCGCTCCTCGGGCGAGGGAATGCCGACCTTTGCCAGCGCATCGCGAGACCTTTCGCGCGCGGCTTTCTGGCTCACCTTGTCATGGGCGGTGACGGCCTCGATCATCTGCGTGTCGATGCGCAGGACCGGGTTGAGCGTCATCATCGGGTCCTGGAAGATCATCGCGACCTCGCGGCCACGGACCTTGCGGAAATCCTCTTCAGAGCGCCCGACAAGTTCCTGCCCGTTCAGCTTGATCGAGCCTTCCACAATCCGACCTGGCGCATCGATCAACCCCATCACCGAAAAGCCGGTGACCGACTTGCCGGAACCAGACTCGCCCACCAGTCCAAGCACCTCGCCGCGATTGACATGAAAAGAGATGCCATCGACCGATTTGATGGTGCCGGCACGGGTGAAGAAATGCGTCTTGAGGTTGGAGACTTCGAGAACGGGGGT
>JAYWHQ010000312.1:0-3217 GCA_043777655.1 Allobosea sp.
TTTCGGCGCGCTGTTCGAGGGGCTGGTGCGGCGTGGAGCCACCGGCTACGAGCCGGCATTGGCGACGCAGTGGTCAATGTCCGAGGACGCGCGCAGCACGACATTCATGCTGAAGCAGGGCGTGCGCTTCCACGATGGAAAGCCTTGCGATGCAGAAGCCCTGAAACATTGCCTTGAGCGTATGGCGAGGCCTGACATGGGGGCGACGCTCGGTGCGCCAGGAGTCTATTCACAGTATCTCGCTGGCCTCAAGATCGAGATCATCGACCACGAGCGACTCAAGCTCACCACGGTCGAGCCCATCGCCGACATTCTCGACATCCTGCATGTCGGCCATATCGTCTCACCCCACGCACTTGCAGATGCCGGAGACGATCTGGCCAGGCGCGCTGTCGGCACGGGTCCTTACAAGCTTGAAGGGTGGCGCGATGGCGAAGAGGTGCGGGGTATGGCCAACCCTGACTACCACGGGCGCAAACCCGCCTTTTCCGGGATCAGCTGGAGGCGCGGCGCAACACCTGCCGATCGTCTGGCGATGCTGATGGATGGGCAGGCACAGGTCGCCAACGGGCTGGAGCATGGCCCGAAGACTGCGCTTGATCCACAAGGCTTCACCACACTCGACTATCTCAGCCCCGTCGCGCTGATCCTGATGTTCAATTCAGCCCGCGGCCCGGGCGCTGATCCACGCGTGAGACTGGCGCTCAACCTGGCCATTGATCGCGAAGGCCTCGTGCGCGATGTGCTGCATGGTGCAGGCCAGCCGCTGCATGGCTATGTCAGCCCGGTGCATGATGGTGCTGATCCTGACGCGACCGGCTTTGCGCATGACCCTGCCAAGGCGAGGCAACTTCTCGAAGAAGCCGGCTATGGGACCGGCCTTGAACTGAACCTCTATTGCCCGACGCGATTGCCGGATGAGGCGCAGGCCCTTGTCGCCGTGTTGGAACGCCAGCTCGCGCCCGTTGGCGTCAGCTTCCGCACACATCTCGAGCCTGACCGGGTGCTCTATGCCAATCAGGTGCGGCTGAAGAACATCCACGATATCTGCGTGTTCGATTCAAGCCCGATGAGCTGCTTCCGCGTGCTGCATGAGAAGATTGATTCCCGTGTGAAGGGATCGTGGTGGGAAGGCTATGCCAATCCCGAGGCAGAGCGGCTGATGGACATCGCCCGCCGCACGGTCGAGGCGAGCCAGCGCTTTGCCATTCACCGCCAGATCTACCGGCTGTTGCAGGCTGACCCGCCCTGGCTCTACATCTACAACCACCGCCGGACAATTGCGCTGGCAGGCCAGCACCCATCCTTCTCCATGCGCCGCGACGGCGTGCTTGATGTGCGGAGATTTCCAGCATCCGGCTTGCTGTAGCTCACGCCCGCACCACCTTCGTGCTGCGCGAAGTCGAGAGCAGCAGGTTGGTCTCACTCACCCTGATTGCGGGCAGCAGCCGGATCCGGCGCAGCACGGCGTCAAGTCCCGTCAGGTCCTGCGCGCCGATCTCGACCACGAGGTCCCACTTGCCATTTGTGGTGTGGATGGCCGCGATCTCCGGGAACCCGGACAGGGCGCGAATGACCTGATCGGTCGAGCGACCCTCGATCTCGATCATCATGATACCGCGCACCGGCAGGGCATCGGCATCACCCCGCACGATCACGCTGTAGCCGACAATGTCGCGGCTCTGCTCCAGCCGGTTGAGCCGCGCGCGGACAGTCGCTCGCGAAAGGCCAAGCTCGAGCGCCAGATCAGACAGGCTGCGCCGGGCATTGTGGCGCAGGCTGGCGAGGAGATTCAGGTCCGTCTGATCCATGGTGTCCACTTTCGACAATAAGAATGTGCACTCTGATTAGTTTCTATCACCAATTTGACAAAACAGAGTGTTCATTCCGCCATCAGCCTGCGTGACAAGGAGGTTTGGCGACCGCCCTGCAGGAGATTCGACGTGGCCCATTGTTCCGTTCTCGGCATTCCCCTGCATGAAGGCACGGGCCGCTTTGGCTGTGACATGGGCCCGGGCGCGTTCCGCGCT
Organism: Allobosea sp.; assembly: GCA_043777655.1. Classification (GTDB taxonomy): domain Bacteria; phylum Pseudomonadota; class Alphaproteobacteria; order Rhizobiales; family Beijerinckiaceae; genus Allobosea. The sequence continues at coordinate 2,031 of JAYWHQ010000312.1, forward strand.
GCCGGACTGTCAGAAGCACTAAGCGACCTCGGCCATCAGGTCGACGATCTTGGCATCGTGGTGGCCGCTGCACCTGAGCCTGTGGCGCATGCGAATGCCCGTCTGAAATCGCTGTCCGCCGTCGTGGCCTGGACCCGCGCCATCACGCAGCGCATCAGCGATATTGCGCCTGGAACCATGCCAGTCCTGCTGGGTGGCGACCACGCGATGGCAGCCGGTGTGCTCTCGGGCCTGAGCCAGCGGGCCAGCCGCGCCGGGCGCCCGCTTTTCGTGCTCTGGCTCGATGCGCATACCGATTGCCACACGCTGGAGACCACGACGAGCGGCAACCTTCATGGCGTGCCCATTGCATACGCTGTGGGCGAGCCGGGCTTTGACGGTGTGTTCCCGCGCAACGAAGCCCCGCTGGATCCGCGCAACATCTGCATGCTCGGCATCCGCAGCGTCGATCCGGCGGAGCAGCGCTTCATCGCCAGAAGCGGCATTACTGTGCATGACATGCGCGCCATTGACGAGCATGGCGTGGTGCCGCTGCTCGGCGCCTTTCTCGAGCGCGTGAAAGCGGCTGGTGGTGATCTCCATGTCAGCCTTGATGTCGATTTTCTTGATCCGTCGATTGCGCCCGGCGTGGGCACCACTGTGCCTGGCGGTGCAACCTTCCGCGAGGCGCATCTGGTCATGGAGATGCTGCATGACAGTGGCCTCGTCACCAGCCTCGATCTCGCCGAGCTGAACCCTTTTCTCGATGAGCGCGGCCGCACGGCGCAGCTGATGGTTGATCTCGTCGCCAGCCTGATGGGTCGGCGCGTGCTCGACCGGCCGACACGGAGCTTTGCCTGATGCGCGTTTCGCCCACACCGCCCGGCGTCTTTGCACTGGTGCCCTTCGTCAGCGTCGCCAACATGATGCGGCTGGTCAACAGCATCGGCATCGAGCGCTTTCTGACCGAGCTGGCTGTCGAGATCGAGGCTGATTTCCTGCGCTGGGAGCTGTTTGACAAGACCCCGCGCATCGCTTCGCACAGCCCGGAAGGCGTGATCGAGCTGATGCCGACCAGTGATGGCCAGGTCTATGGCTTCAAATACGTCAATGGCCACCCGCAGAACACGCGCGATGGTCGCCAGACTGTGACAGCCTTTGGGCTGCTGGCTGATGTCGGCACTGGTTATCCGGTGCTGCTGTCAGAG
>JAYWHQ010000313.1:0-3216 GCA_043777655.1 Allobosea sp.
GTCCACACGAAGACTTGGCATTTTCAGGCAGAAAGCTGTCAATATCTTTGAGTGCAGATCAAACCTGCCGTTACGTCTCAGGCCAGCCTGTCCAGCACATCCCCGATTTCTGCCCGCAGCACGAGGTCGGCCAACGGATCGATCTCGGTTGGCTCGCGGTTGATGATGACGAGTCTGGCGCCTGCACGTCTGGCCATGACCGGCAGGGTTGCGGCCGGAAACACCACCAGCGAGGAACCTGCCACCAGCATCAGATCACAGTCACTGACCAGCGCTTGCGCCGCGCGCATCTGGTCCTGCGGCATGGCCTGGCCAAAGGAGATGGTGGCCGATTTCACCGGCTGGCCACAGTCCCGGCAGCTCGGCGGCGCACCCGTCGCCTCGAAGTCAGGCCTGATCGCATCAAGCTCGTGGCGCAGCCCACAGGCGAGGCAGGCGGCATAGGTGCCGTTGCCATGCAACTCGACCACCTGATCGGGCGGCACACCGGACGCCTGATGCAGGCCGTCGATGTTCTGCGTGATGATGGCCGCCATCCGCCGTTGCTGCACCAGCCGGGCGAAGGCGCGGTGCCCGCGCGAGGGCTGGGCGCCACGATAATGGTCATCCATCGTGAACTTGCGCCGCCACGCCTCGATCCGCGCCTCACGGCTTTCGACAAAAGCCTGAAAGGGGATCGGCTTGTTCTGCATCCACGGGCTGCCCGGCGTGCGGAAGTCTGGCACGCCGGATTCCGTCGAGATGCCGGCGCCGGTAAACCCGACCATGCGGCTTGAGGCATCGAGCAGATCGAACAGGGTATCAACCGTCACCATATGCGCCTTCGTTGCTTGGCGGAAAGAACCCGACGCTAGCCCGGGGCCGGCAACCGGACAACCGGTCCGGCGCCATGATCGCTGCTTGGATCGCTGCTTGGATCGCGACTTGGATCAATGCTTGTGCTCGCCAGCGCCACTCGTTCTGGCTGCGACAGAATCGACATGGAATTCCACCTCGACCATGCCCGCCTTCTCGAAGACCAGCCGCGCCTTCACCTTGTCACCTTCTTTCAGCTGCTGCTTCAGCTGCATGAACATGACGTGGAAACCACCGGGCTTGAGCTCGACCTTGGCGCCCGCAGGGATTTCCAGTCCTTTCGGCAATTCGCGCATGCGCATGATGTTGTCGGCCATCGACATCTCGTGGATCTCGACATGCCCGGCAAATTCCATCGCGCCACCAATCAGGCGGTCGGCCGCGGCGCCATTGTTCTGCACGGTAAGATAGCCACCAGCCACTTTGGCGCCGCCGGGCGTGGCGCGCGTCCAGGGATGGCCGATCTTGAGATCGCCGAGCGTGTAGTCATGGGCGCGGGCAGCTGTTGTCGGCAGCATGAACAGCAAAGCTGAGAACACGGCGGCCGCAAGGGCACGCTGCGATAAAAGATGTTTCATTGTCTTGTCCTGAAGTTCTGAAAGGAGTCGGTTCGACTTGGTCCGTTCAGTTCAGGCGGGCGGCGCGCGCGGTTGCTGCTCGCTGGCCGCGTCCCGGCGCAGATGGCCTGGCAGGGCCGACGCGGTCAGAACCCGAGCTGGCAAATGCCAGTGATGGGGCGCAGGCAACGCCGTGCTGCCCGCAGGATGCAGCGGCAGCGGGCTGCAGAAACTGGCGCAAGCCTCGCCCGTTAAAGGTGGCATGTCTGGCACAGACGAGGTCGGCTGACCCGGCATGCCGCAAAGAATGGCTGTGCGAAGCGGCGCCGCAGGATCAATCCGCGTGGCGGCATGCCCTGCTGATGCCAGCGCCGTCAGCACAAGCTGCAGCACCAGCACGTAGGCCATGACCATGCCAACCATCCATCGGCGGCTGAAAGGCATCTGGTGCCTGTTTGGCTGAGCATCGTTCACGCCAGATGGCATAAAGCGGTCTTGCGGCAAAATCCAGAACTGCAAGTGCCGCAGCATGCCGAAACTCCCGCATGGCCGCTCGCTTTGGCTTGCAACGGACACCGGTTCCAGCCACAGGAATGACGCAAACAGGATGTCTTGGTCTGGTGGCTGCGCTCCCGCGCGCGGCCCTGCCGCTCTGAGAGCATTCTCGTGAATTCCCGATCCAAGATCACCAGCTTCGAAAGACTGCCATCATGATGCCCGTCCGTGTGTTTGCTTCGGTTGTCGCCCTCAGCATGTTCGCTCTCAGCGCGGGCGCCGCACAGGCGCAGCAGGATTTTCTGGTGGAGTGCGAGCGCTTTGGCGTGACCTTCACCAAAAAGCACGGCGCCTCCACCTCCAGCGTCAAGATCGAGCGCGGCAATGCGCTGACCGTCAACCGTTTTGACGACACGGTTGGCAGCCAGTTCGTCTCAACCGAGTTTTCGGGCTTTGCGAGGGTGACCGATGGCGAAGGCGCGCGTCGCCAGCGCTTCGTTTGCCTGCATGAGGGGGCTGGCAAGAAGGTTGTCTATTTCGGCCTGTTTGACGAGTAGGTCCATCCGCCCGGTCGCGCGGCGGCTCGCGTCAGAGCGCAGGCACATGGTGCTGTAGCCAGCTCCAAATGCAAACAAGCCGCCCCTCGCGAGGCGGCTTGACGGCAACTGCAGGGATCAGCCCGGCTCAGGCTGCGCGCGCGCCATGGAAGGCAACAGTGGCGTTTGCCAGCTGCTCGCCAGCCCAGTTGCGGGCGCCGTTCTGGATGTCGGCATCGAGCACCACCTTGCCGAGAATGGCGAAATCCTGCGCGCTTTCCGGCCGGGTGTTCAGGATTGCCACCAGTGCGTCATAGCGGCGCTGGCCAAGCGCATTGGCTTCACCGCCAAGGCGCATCCAGCCTGAAATGCCGCCATTGCTGGCTGCTGCGGTGATGGCGGCACGATGGGTGGCGAGCTGGTCTTTCAGGCTTTCAGCTTGCGCCCAGAGGCGGCCAATGGTGGTGGTGCCGGAGGCGAAGGCCTGACCGGCTGCAACCGGGGCTGCAGCCAAAGCCGCTGCCGCACAAAACATCGTGCGGCGCGAGAGAGTGGTGTTCGTCATGTTGGGAAACTCCCGAAGGATCAGATGATACCGCCCGATCGGACGGCTTTCGACTTGAAGGCAGGATCGGGTCAGCGCGTTGAACGAGGGCTGAATGGAATGTGGCTTTTTCGCGGCAGAGGCCATCGCACTCAATCGCATTGGTGAGGTGCGGCAGCGGGTCTATATATTCATGCTCTGGCGCGTGAATCGGTCCGGCCAGTGTGGA
>JAYWHQ010000314.1:0-3209 GCA_043777655.1 Allobosea sp.
TTGGTGCGCACCTTCATGCGGCGCACCTTGTCGGCCCAGCCCATCAGCGTGCCGAACTCGCCCGAAAGTTCCGGCTGCTGCATCTTGACCTCGCCGAGCAGGATCTGCCCCGTCGAGCCATCGATGGTGATGATGTCACCGGCCTTCAGCGTCATGCCGCCAGCCAGCAGCTGCTGTTTCGCCTGGTCGACACGCAAGGTGCCGGCGCCCGAGACGCAGGGCTTGCCTGCGCCGCGTGCCACGACAGCCGCATGCGAGGTCATGCCGCCACGCGTGGTCAGGATGCCTTCGGCGGCATACATGCCGTGAATGTCCTCGGGCGAGGTTTCGACACGCACGAGGATGACCTTGCGCCCGGCCTTCTTCGCGGTCTCGGCTTCTTCCGACGTGAAGACGATCTCGCCACAGGCCGCACCCGGCGAAGCCGGCAGACCCTGGCCAATGACGTGACGCTCGGCCTTGGGATCGATGGTCGGGTGGAGCAACTGGTCAAGCGAGCCAGGCTCGATGCGGCCAACCGCCTCGTCACGCGTGATGAGACCTTCCTCGGCCAGATCAACCGCGATCTTGAGGGCGGCGCGCGCCGTGCGCTTGCCTGAACGTGTCTGGAGCATCCAGAGCTTGCCAAGCTCGACCGTGAACTCGATGTCCTGCATGTCGCGATAATGCCGCTCGAGCAGGACATAGATGCGCACCAGTTCGCCATAGGCACCGGGCATGGCCGCTTCCATCGAAGGCTTGTCGGAGCCAGCGGCCTTGCGCGCGGCTTCCGTTATATCCTGCGGAGTGCGGATGCCGGCCACCACATCCTCGCCCTGCGCGTTGATGAGAAACTCGCCGTAGAATTCCTTGCCGCCGGTCGAGGGGTTGCGGGTGAAGGCGACGCCGGTTGCCGACGTTTCGCCGAGATTGCCGAAGACCATGGCCTGCACGTTGACCGCCGTGCCCCAGGCAGCGGGAATGCCGTTGTGCTCGCGATAGCGGATGGCGCGCGCGTTCATCCAGGAAGAAAACACCGCGCCGATGGCGCCCCAGAGCTGCTCCTGCGGATCTTGCGGGAAATCGCGGCCCAACGCCTTCTTCACGATCTCCTTGTAGCGACCGACCAGCGCCTGCCAGTCATGCACATTCAGGTCCGTGTCGAGGTTCAGGCCCTTCCGGTCCTTGTAGTCGTCCAGCGCCTCTTCGAAATGATGGTGATCGACGCCGAGCACGACGTCGGAATACATGGTGATGAAGCGGCGATAGCTGTCCCAAGCAAAGCGGGCATCGCCGGAGGCACGCGCCACGGCATCAACCGTGATGTCATTGAGGCCGAGGTTCAGCACCGTGTCCATCATGCCGGGCATGGAGGCGCGCGCGCCGGAGCGCACGGAGACCAGCAGCGGGTTGGCGCTGTCCCCGAAAAGCTTGCCGGTGATGGCGCCGACTTTGGCCAGTGCAGCCTCAACCTGGCTCTTCAGCTCGGCGGGATACTTTCGGTCATTGTCATAGAAGGACGTGCAGACCTCGGTGGAAAGCGTGAACCCGGGAGGCACTGGCAGACCCAGGCTGCACATCTCGGCCAGGTTGGCACCCTTGCCACCCAGCAGGTTCTTCATGCCGGCTTCGCCATCAGCGGTGCCACCACCAAAAGAATAGACCCATTTCGTCGATGTGCTTGTCGTCGAAGCCATTGCAGACCGTCTCCAATCCGATGCCGTCCGTTGCGAGCGCAACGATCTCGCAGATGCGAGATGACCGCTTCATGCCGAAATCCGGATGAACAATCAATGAGTGTCGCAAAACGCGGTTATTCGTCAGCGGGCGCTGTTTGGCCACTTCAGTGGCCATTCGGCGATATGGTCCGGCCAGTCTTCCATCGGGATGTCGTCTTCGCTGGCCCTGACCCTGCCCCTGACCGAGACGCCGGCGCGAACCACGGTTTCAGGGTCGCCCGAGACCAACGGATGCCACCAGGGCAGATCCTTGCCATTGGCCACAAGCCGGTAGCCGCAGGTCGGCGGCAACCAGGTCAGTTCGCGCACGTCCCGAGGCGTCAGCGTCACGCAATCCGGCACGCGCACCGAGCGATTGGAATAGTCCGTGCAGCGACAGGTTCCGGCATCGAACAGCGTGCAGCCAATGTCGGTGGCGTGAATAGCCCCGGTGTCCTCGTCTTCAAGCTTCACGAGGCAGCAGCGCCCGCAGCCATCGCACAGCGATTCCCATTGGGCGCGTGACATCTCTTCAAGCGGGACAGTGCGCCAGAATGGCTGGTCGGAAGGTCTGGAGTTCATCCGTCTGTTATGCGCCAGCGGCGCTTTCCGCGAAAGGCCTGTGCCAAAGTGGCGCGGCATTTGTGGCGGGAGGCTTGCAACAATGTGAACACGGCAACGGTGCGCAGACTTGCGTCAAGCAATTGACACAAGCTACGTGCCAGTTCCGGACAATGGTGATATATTGTTAACCATACGTCAGGGGCGTAGACTGAGATGTCTGTGCAGTTGGCCGGAGAGTTGGCGTAACGTTCATGGAATTCAAGCGAACCCGTCTTGCAACACGCTTCCGGCGCTGGGCGCTCGGCTTCGATTCGTGGATCGATGCCGGGTTGCACGGCGCGATGCAGCGCGCCGGCGAGGTGCATGAGCGGCTGCGCAGCTTTGCTGACAGGTTTTCAGTGACGGGCGGCAAGCGTGTGGCCGCCGAGTTTGCCAGCGAGGGGCTGAATGTCGGTATTGCCGGCGCGCTGGTCGTGCTTGCTCTGGCCATCCCCTCTTTCCGCGAGGGGCGCGAAGAAGCGCTGAAGCACCAGGTTCTCGCCGTCACCTTCCTTGATCGCTACGGCTCCGAGATCGGACGGCGCGGGGCGCGTCATGATGACTCCCTGCGGCTGGAAGATTTGCCGGACCATCTCATCAAGGCTGTGCTGGCGACCGAGGACCGTCGCTTCTATGACCATTTCGGCATCGACATCATCGGCACATTTCGGGCTTTGACCGTGAATGCTCGCGCCTCTGGCGTCGTGCAGGGCGGCTCATCGATCACGCAGCAGCTGGCAAAGAACCTGTTTCTTAACAACGAGCGTTCGCTCGATCGCAAGATCAAGGAAGCCTTCCTGGCGCTCTGGCTCGAGCAGCGGCTGACCAAGAACGAGATCCTCAAGCTCTATCTCGACCGCGCCTATATGGGCGGCGGCACCTTCGGCGTGGCTGCCGCATCGGACTATT
>JAYWHQ010000315.1:0-3198 GCA_043777655.1 Allobosea sp.
CTGGCGCAAGGCGGCGCGATTGGCCGAAAGCTCGATTTCCTGTCGCAGGAGTTCGGGCGCGAGGCGAGCACGCTCTGCGCAAAGGCGAGCGACGCCGAGCTTTCGCGCATCGGGCTTGATCTGCGCACGGTTGTCGACCAGATGCGCGAGCAGATTCAGAACGTGGAGTGACGCCGCATGGCAAACCGCAAGAGCCCGTCACGCCGCGGCCTGATGCTGATCCTGTCCTCGCCTTCGGGCGCGGGCAAATCGACGCTGACGCGCAATCTCTGCCAGAAAGAGACCAACATCGATCTCTCGGTCTCGGTGACGACGCGTCCGCGCCGCCCCTCCGAGATCGAGGGCGTGCATTATCACTTCATCGACAAGGCGAGCTTCGAGGAGCTGCGCCAGCGCGATGCCCTGCTGGAATCCGCCGAGGTTCATGGCAACTTCTACGGCACGCCGCGCAAGGGCGCCGAGAAGGCGCTGGACGCCGGGCGCGACGTGCTGTTCGACATTGACTGGCAAGGCACGCAGCAGATCGTCGCCAAGGCGCGCGAGGATGTGGTGACAGTGTTCATCCTGCCGCCCTCGATGGCCGAGCTGCAATCGCGGCTGGTGCGCCGCGCCGAGGATGCGCCGGAGGTCATCGCCAAACGCCTCGACAATGCGCGCGACGAGATCGCCCGCTGGCAGGCCTATGATTACGTGCTCATCAATGATGATCTGGAGGCGGCCTACCAGTCGATCCGCGCCATCCTCGCCGCCGAGCGGCTGAAGCGCACGCGGGCGACGGGCATGTCGGATTTTGTGGATGGGCTTCTGGGGGAGGGCTGAGACTTCAGGCCTTCATCGCGGCCCAGGCATTGGCCAGCCGCACGAAGCCCTCGACCGGGATTTCCTCGGCCCGCGCCGTGGGCTGAAGCCCGGCGGCTTCCAGCGCGGCGAGCGGATCGCCCCCCAGCGTCTTCAAGCTCTGGCGCAGCATCTTGCGGCGCTGGCCGAAGGCGGCCTGCGTCACGGCTTCCAGCGTCTTGCGGTCACAGGGCAGGGGGTTGGCCAAGGGTTCCAGATGCACCACCGAGGACATGATCTTGGGCTGCGGCACAAAGGCTGAAGGCGGGACATCAAACAGGATGCGTGCACGCGTGCGCCAGCCGGCCAGCACGCCGAGGCGGCCATAGTCGGCGCGCTGCGCTGGCGTCGCGACAATACGCTCAGCCACCTCGCGCTGGAACATCAGCGTGAGCGATTGCCACCAAGGTGGCCAGACGGGTGGATCATGCGCGCTGCCCTCGTTGCAGAGCCAGCCGACGAGCAGCACAGTCGCGACATTGTAGGGCAGATTGGCAATGATTCGGACGGGCTCGCCTGCCGTGATGGTGGCCATATCGACCTTCAGCGCATCACCCTCGATCACGGTCAGACGTCCGGGATAATGCGCGCTGATCTCGGCCAGTGCGGGGAGACAGCGCGGGTCACGCTCGATGGCGATGACGCGTGCCGCGCCATTTGCCAGCAACGCACGGGTCAGGCCACCGGGGCCGGGGCCGACCTCGACCACGGTGATGCCTTCAAGCGGGCCAGCGGCGCGCGCAATGCGGCCCGTGAGGTTGAGATCGAACAGGAAATTCTGGCCGAGTGACCTTTGCGCATTCAGCCCGTGACGCTCCACCACTTCACGGAGCGGCGGCAGGCCATCACTGCTGAGTTTAGGCTCGGCCATGGTCAGTGCGCCACCGGCTGAGACGTCAGCCGCGCGGCCAGCCGCAGGGCGGCGCACAGGCTGTCTGGCCGGGCGATGCCATAGGCTGCAATGTCAAAGGCGGTGCCATGGTCCGGCGAGGTGCGGATGAAGGGCAGGCCCAGCGTGACATTGACGCCCTCGTCAAAGGCCAGCGTCTTGGCCGGGATCAGCACCTGATCGTGATACATGCCCAGCGCCACATCGTAAGTCTGTCTGGCGCGCGCATGGAACATGGTGTCGGCCGGCCATGGCCCGGTGGCGTCGATGCCCTCAGCCTGCAAGGCCGCGACAGCGAGCGTGATGATGCCAGCGTCTTCATGGCCCATGGCGCCACCTTCGCCTGCATGCGGATTGAGCCCCGCCAGCGCCAGCCTCGGGCTCGCCAGGCCAAAGCGCTGCCTCAGATCACGCGCGACAATGCGGCCTGTTTCCACAATGAGTTGGGTCGTGAGCCTGCCCGGAACATCCTTCAGCGGGATGTGGATGGTCACCGGCACGACAACCAGCAGCTCTGACCAGATCATCATGACGGGGTGCGGGACGTCGCCGCCAGGGGCCTTCGCAAGTTCGGCCAGAAACTCGGTATGCCCCGGATGCTGAAAGCCTGCCGCATAGAGCACTGATTTTGCAATGGGGTTTGTCACGACTGCGGCGCAATCGCCTGCCTGCACGGCTGCCACCGCCTGTCGGATCGAGGCAATGGTGGCCGCCGCTGTGGCAGGATCAGGCTGGCCGGGAAGCGAAGGTGCGTCATGGCCCGTCTCGATGACAGGCAGCGCTTCGGGAAACACTGCGCACGCTTGCGCCGGGCTGCACGCCACGAGCGGCACTTCAAGTTTCAGGAACTGTGCACGAGCCTTGAACCGACCAAGGCTGCCAAAAACGGCGAAAGGCGAGAGCGCTTCGCGTTCTCGCAGCAGCCACGCTTTCAACGCAAGCTCAGGCCCGATGCCCGCCGGGTCGCCTTCGGTGAGAGCCAGCAAGGCGGTTGTCATGCGATGTGCAGCCGAAGGCTTCTACTGCGCGATGCCGTCAGCCGTGGCCGCGCCCAGGCTCTGCTTGACTGTCGCCTGCCCCAGAGTGCGCAGTTCCAGCTTGAACAGGAACGTTTGCGTATCCTGTTTCGCGCCTGCCAGACGGTCAGCAAAGGAGCGCGAGTAAGTCAGATCAAGCGTCGTGCACTCGTCCCTGTAGCCAACGCTTAGACTGACCGAGGCCGGAACAAGGAGGTTTGTCTTTGGCTGAATCGGCTGCGCAACCAGTCCGGGATATCGATTGAAGTTTTCGATCTGCAGCTGATAGCGCTCGCGGTCCTGGATATGCCTGTCCAGATCGAACAGGGCACTGCCACCGATCTTCCAGAAGTCTGTCACCTTGTAGGTGAGAACACCCAGAAGACCTTCGCGACGGCGATCAAGGCCGATATTGGGTTGGCGCTCATAGCGTGCGTAGGTCACGCTCCCAGTCAG
>JAYWHQ010000316.1:0-3196 GCA_043777655.1 Allobosea sp.
CATCATCGATGTGAACCTGAACGGTGCCAGCGGCTTCGAAGTGGCGTGCCAGCTGCAGACACTGGGGTCACAAACCAAGGCGATCATGATGTCAGCCGATGGCAGCTCGGCCCTGGCTGGAGCGGCCCAGCAGTTCGGCGCCATCTCCTTCCTGCGCAAGCCGTTCTTCCCGCGCGATCTCGATCTTGCCTTGCACAAGGCGTTCGGCCTGCGTGTTCCGGATTTGCTGGCCGGCTCAGCAGAACCCAAGGCAAAGCTCGCGTCCTGATCGCTCGGGAGAGAACTGGACACAGGCAAATGGCACAAAAACAGCCTTTGCATTAACGATACGGCAACCTTGAACACGTTAACGTCGCGCGAGGTCATTCTGGCCTCCGCCGAGAGCCTTTGTTCAAATGCAGGACGCCATAGCACCCGTTGCCCCCGTTGAAGCGCCTGTGCGCGTGCTGCTGGCTGATCCTGACAAGGATGTGCGCGCCATGCTGGCCGAGGGCCTGCGTTCCAGCGGCCATGCCTTCACCATTGCCGAAGCGGGCACTGGTGCCGAGGCGCTGACCATCCTGCGTTCGGGCAAGGTCGAAATGGTGTTCATCGATGTCCAGATGAGCAACATGTCGGGCATTGACGCTGTGCGCGAGGCGCGCCGCGAGGGCCAGAAGCCGTTTCTGATCCTGACAGCAGGCATGGTGCTGCCAAACTGGGCCGTCGTCTCGACCGAGTTGTTTGCCTACGAATTCCTGAAAAAGCCGATCGCCAACGAAGACATCGCCAACGCGCTGCGCGCCCATCTGCGCATGCGTCGCCCCACCCGCTTCCTGATCGCCGACTCATCGCCCCATGCCCGCTCCGTGGTCCGCAAGATCATCACTGCAAGCCGCTTCGCCACAGATATCGACGAGACCGACAACGGGGCGCACGCCCTGAAGATGGCCCGCCTCAAGACCTATGACGTCGCGCTGGTCGATATTGCGCTGGGTGGCATGAGCGCGCTGGAAGCCGCCTGCCAGCTGCAGGCCAGGACGCCCGATCTGCATGTCTCGATGATGACTTCGGGCAGTGATCCGAACCTCGCCAATTCGCTGCGCCATTTCGGGCTGACCTCGTTCCTCAACAAGCCGTTCTTCACGCGCGACATTGAGGTGCTGCTTCACCAGGTCTACGGCCTGCGCCGTCCGTATCTGCTCAATGCGGTCGCCGCCATGGACAAGAAGATGGCATCCGTCGGCTGAAAGCCCGCGACTGGCGGGGGAGCGCCAGCCAAAACGAACAATGTGGCCTCAGATATGGATCGAGCGCTTCTCGACGCCCATGGCCGCTTCCTTCACGGCTTCCGACAGGGTCGGATGCGCGTGGCAGGTGCGCGCCAGATCCTCTGACGAGCCCCCGAATTCCATCAGCACCGCGACCTCATGGATCAGGTCGCCAGCGTTCGGCCCGATGATGTGGGCGCCCAGCACGCGGTCGGTCGTGGCATCCGCCAGCACCTTCACGAACCCGTCCATGCGCTTCATGGCGCGCGCCCGGCCATTGGCGGTGAAGGGGAACTTGCCGACCTTGTAGACGACGCCTGCCGCCTTCAGCTCTTCCTCGGTTTTGCCGACGGAAGCCACTTCCGGCATCGTGTAGACCACACCGGGGATGACGTCATAATTCACGTGCCCTGCCTTGCCAGCCAACAGCTCGGCGACGGCGACGCCTTCATCCTCGGCCTTGTGGGCCAGCATCGGCCCCCGCACCACATCGCCAAGCGCGTAGATGCCGGCCACATTGGTCTCGAAATGGTGACCGATCACGATGCGGCCACGCTCCAGCGTCACGCCTGCGGCCTCAAGCCCCAACCCTTGCGTGTTGGCGCGGCGGCCGATTGCCACCAGCACGATATCGGCTTCCATGGTCTTGGCCTCGCCGCCAGCGGACGGCTCCATGGTGACGGTGCAGCCCTTCTTGCCCTTGGCGACGCCTGTGACTTTCGAGCCGAGATGGAAGGTCATGCCCTGCTTCTGCAGGATGCGCTGGAACTGCTTGGCCACTTCCTCGTCCATGCCCGGCAGGATGCGATCGAGATACTCGACCACCGTGACCTTGGCGCCGAGGCGGCCCCAGACCGAGCCCAGCTCCAGCCCGATGACGCCCGCGCCAATGATGAGCAGGTTCTCGGGAACCTTGGTCAGCTCCAGCGCGCCGGTGGAGGTGACGATGGCCGTCTCGTCCGTGGTCACGCCGGGCAGCGGCGTGCTTTCCGAGCCTGTGGCGATGACGATGTTCTTCGTCTCCAGCACGCTCTTGCTGCCATCAGCTGCGGTGACCTGCACCTGTCCAGCGGCCAGAATGGTGCCAAGGCCCTTGTGGCCATCGATCTTGTTCTTCTTCAGCAGGAACTCGACGCCCTTGACGTTGGCATCCACGGTTTCCTGCTTGTGGCCCATCATCTTCTTCAGGTCGAGTGTGGGTGTGCCGACGCCAATGCCGAGCGCCTCGAACCCATGGCCCGCCTCCTCGAACATCTCGGACGCATGCAGCAAGGCCTTGGACGGGATGCAGCCAATGTTGAGGCAGGTGCCGCCATAGGTCTTCTCTTTCTCGACAATGGCGACCTTCAGCCCGAGCTGCGCTGCACGAATGGCGCAGACATAGCCGCCGGGGCCGGAACCGATCACGATGAGATCATAGGACATGGGGATTCAAGCTCCTGAAATGCAAACAGTTCGAAAGGGTCAGGCCAGCGCAGGCTGGCGTCGTGTGGCGAGAAAGGTGGCGAGCGCCATGGCTAAAACCATCAGCACAAGGGCTGCGCGCGGCACGCCCTGCATCGGATGAATCCAGGCCGAGAACAGCCCGATCTTGCCGCTGGCAAACTCGTTCAGCGCCGCAATCACCAGCACCGGCAGGCTCAGCGGCACCACGATGCGCAGCCGCCAGAGGCAAGCAATACCAAGCAGCAGCAGCAAGCCCGCCAGCAAAAAGGGCAGCAGGCCCGCAGCATAGCTCTGGAGGAAATACAGCGCATGGATGGAGTCCCACGCGACAAAGACATTTTGCGTGATGCCCGCCCAGGCGCCCACCGTCAGCAAGGCCGCCAGCAGGAAGAGCACGCCATTCAGCCGGGCTGGCCAGTCTCGCGGCTTGCTAATTTTGACTGTCGCTTTGGGCTCCATCAGCGGCCTCCGGCAACCGTGATAACCGAACCAGTCGTGTA
>JAYWHQ010000317.1:0-3180 GCA_043777655.1 Allobosea sp.
TCGCGCTATGTCGATGCGATCATGATCCGCATGCTGGATCATGACGCGCTGGTGGAGCTGGCCAGCCACGCCACCGTGCCGGTCATCAACGGGCTGACCAAGCGCCAGCACCCCTGCCAGGTCATGGCGGACATCATGACATTCGAGGAGCATCGCGGCCCGATCAAGGGCCACCGCATTGCCTGGACCGGCGATTCCAACAATGTGCTGACCTCATGGATTCAGGCCTCCACCCGCTTCGACTTCGCGATGCAGATCGCGACGCCCGAAGAGCTGGCACCAAACCCCGCACTGGTGACATGGGCCCGTCAGAATGGTGCCAAACTGACGCTGACCACCCGGCCGGAAGCGGCGGTGGAAGGGTCTGATTGCGTCATCACCGATTGCTGGGTCTCGATGGGCGACGAGGAAGGCACACGTCACAACCTGCTGCGCCCCTATCAGGTGGATGAGCGGCTGATGGCGCGCGCCAAGAAAGACGCGGTGTTCATGCACTGCCTGCCGGCCTGCCGTGGTGAGGAAGTGACGGATGGCGTGATGGACGGCCCGCAATCGGTCGTGTTCGACGAGGCCGAAAACCGCCTGCATGCGCAGAAAGGCATCCTCGCCTGGTGCTTCGGCGCCGTGAACGCATGAGCGAGGATAGCCGCCCCAGCGCTGAAGACGGCGCGCCGCTGCTCTACATTCCGGAGGCGGAAGCAGGCGATGATCGCGTCGTGCCCTTTGCCGTGCCTGCGCTCGACATAAGAGGCCGCGTCATCCGCCTGGGCGATGCGCTCAATCTGGTGCTCGACCGTCATGCCTATCCCGATCCTGTCTCCCGCGTGCTGGGCGAAGCCGCGACGCTGACCGTGCTGCTCGGCACCGCGCTCAAGTTCGAAGGCCGCTTCCAGCTGCAGACCAAGACCGATGGTCCCATTTCGATGCTGGTGGTGGATTTCACTGCACCAGACCAGTTCCGCGCCGTCGCCCGCTTTGATTCAGAAAAGCTGGAGGCGGCGCAAGCCACACAGAACGTAAGCACAGCCAAGCTGCTCGGCCATGGCCATCTGGCAATGACGGTCGATCAGGGCTCCGAAATGTCGCGCTATCAGGGCGTGGTGGCGCTGGAAGGCCAGGGTCTGGAGGAAGCCGCGCACCAGTATTTCCGCCAGTCCGAGCAGATCCCCACGCGCATCCGGCTGGCGGTCGGCGAGATCGTCGCGGGCGGCCATCGCCATTGGCGCGGTGGCGCGCTGATGGTGCAGTTCATGCCGCAATCGGCTGACCGCATGCGCGCCGCTGATCTGCCGCCCGGCGATGCGCCGCAGGGCAGCGACTATCTGACGGACCTCGAAGGTGCAGATGTCGATGGGGATGGCGTGCGTGATGACAGCTGGATCGAGGCGCGCTCGCTGGTCGGCACGATCGAGGATCACGAGTTGCTGGACCCTTCACTCGCCAGCGAAAGCCTGCTCTACCGCCTGTTCCACGAGCGCGGCGCCCGCGTCTTCGAGGCGCAGGCCGTGCACGAGGAATGCCGCTGCTCGCGCGAGCGCATCATGGGCATGCTGAAAGGCTTCTCCCCCAAAGACCGCCACGACATGATCGCCGATGACGGCCAGATCGGCATCACCTGCGAGTTCTGCTCAAGGCGATATGCGTTTGATCCGGCTCAAGTGGAAGCGGAGGTTGGGGCACCCTAACCGATCCCCGGACGGGTGGAGAAACGCGGAGCCCGATCCAGGATCCCGCACAGGAACCCCTTTGGGCAATTGTATTGTTTATGGTAGTAATCTTGCCTACCAGAGCGGCAGTGCAGAGGATTACCCGATGGCGAATGTCGAGAAGGTGAGCGTTGCGCTCACGCCCGAAATGGCAGCAACCATGCGTCAGGTGGTGGAAGCCGGCGAGTATGCCTCAGCGAGCGAAGTGATGCGCGAGGCCCTGCGCGAATGGAAGCAGCGCCGCATGCAGCGCGAGCAGGCCATGGCCGAGCTTGGCCGTCTGTGGGATATCGGCCTTGCCAGCGGCGAGCCCGTTGATGGCGAGGAGGCCTTCGCGCGCATCCGTGCAAAGCTGGATGCCAAACGAACGGCCCGTCGCGACCAATGACGTTTCGTCTGCGCCCTGAAGCAGAAGCCGATCTGGGTGGCATTTCCCTTTACATTGCCGAGCACAACCCTGCTGCGGCCTTCAATTGGGTCGATGACATTTTCCTGCGCTTCCAGCGTCTTGGCACCATGCCTGCCATGGGTGTTGCGCGGTTCGATGTGCGGCCAAACCTGCGCATGCTCCCATTCGGCAACTATGTCATTCTGTATCAGGAGGCCGAGGTCGGCGTAGAAATCGTGCGCGTTGTTCACGGTGCGAGGCAGTGGCAGGAGCTTTTGTAGGGTCGCAGCATGCGCCGCTGACGCGGCATGTTATCGCGCTGGTTTCCGGGTTCTGTTCCGCTGGCGCTGCACAGCCCCGGAAGTCGCACATGACATGATCGCCGATGACGGCCAGATCGGCATCACGTGCGAATTCTGCTTGCGGCGTTACGCGTTTGATGTGGCGCAGGTGGAAGCGGAGGTTTGGGCAGTGGCATGAGGCGCGTGTTGCACAACTCAAGAATTACGCACCAACCCTAACCCCCTGTGCCGCCTGCCCCTTTCTGGTGCACAACTCCGGTGCAAAAAGCCAAAGCCGCCCTTACCAGCTCCCCCAGCACCCTAAACTCGGCCTTCCGTGGCGATGACCTGCGCCAGGCCAGTCCCAGCATCCGTGTGGGTTCGGGTTCAGCGAAGCGGATGAGGCGGATGCCGCCATGGGTCTGCTCAAAGCCGGCGCTGATTTCTGGCAGCAGCGTCACGCCAAAGCCGCTCGCCACCATCTGCACCAGTGTCGACAGGCTGGAGGCGCCCAGCATGCTGGCCCCGCGCGCGCCCTGATGGCACACGGCCAGCGCCTGATGGCGGAAGCAATGGCCTTCTTCCAGCAAAAGCAGCTCCTCATTCCGGATCAGATCGGGCGTGATCCGCGCATCCGCGCGCATGGGGCTGTCTGCCGGCACTGCCAGCAGAAAGCGATCAGACCAGAGCTCCATCGTCTCGACATCCGGGCGCTCGATCGGCAAGGCCACGATCAGGAGATCAAGCTGCGTGGCCAGAAGCTCGGTGACCAACATATCGGTCTGCGTCTCGCGAATCTGCAATG
>JAYWHQ010000318.1:0-11016 GCA_043777655.1 Allobosea sp.
CCTTCGACCCATACCAGGGACCAATGCATTCGATCACGGGTGTAAGTATTGTATGACGTCTGATTCTACATCAAAACATTGAGTATGCGTCGCCGATCAAAATCATCTGAACGCAAGACTGACTCGCGCCTCAAGTACTTGTCTGCCATTACCTGCTGCTGAGTTTGGAGTTTTGCTTGAACTAACACAAGCCTTTTAAGAGAGCTTGCAGAGCTCGCGTCGCGTTCAATTTGGATGCCTTAAAGTATCATAGTGTTTCAGAATTGTCCGATTGTTCAAGCTAAAGCACATGTTGCAAATATAGATGCTTGGTACCTCATATCGCTTTGATCGTGACCAATCCAGACCGAGATGGCCAGCAGGAACGCCGAACCCAGGAACGGAATGCGCCAGCCGCCCTTGAGGCCGAAGAACAGCTCGAGGTCGGTCTGGAAGTTCTTTTCGCCCATCTGCAGGCGCAGGCCCACGATGACGAAGAGCGAGAGCAGCAGGCCAAGCGTGGCCGTGGTCTGGATCCAGGAGGTGTAGAAGCCACGGCGGCCAACCGGCGCGTGCTCGGCCACATAGACAGCCGCACCGCCATATTCGCCGCCAAGCGCCAGGCCCTGCAGCATGCGCAGTGCGATCAGGATGACCGGCGCGGCGACACCGATGCTGGCGTAGTTGGGCAGCAGGCCCACGATGAAGGTGGAGGCACCCATGATCATGATGGTGATCAGGAAGGTGTATTTGCGGCCGACAAGGTCGCCAAGACGGCCGAAGACCAGCGCGCCGAACGGGCGCACGAGGAAGCCGGCGGCAAACGCCAGCAGTGCGAAGATCGAGCGCGTGTCGACGTCAAAAGCCGAGAAGAACTGCGCACCGATGATGGCGGCCAGTGAGCCGTAAAGATAGAAATCATACCATTCGAAAATCGTTCCGAGGGAGGAGGCCAGAATGACCTTCTTCTCTGCCCCGGTCATGGGGCGCGGCTGTGTCATCGCCCCGCTCGCTGTCACCGTGCTCATGTCGCGTTTCCTGTTGTTGGGGCATGACTCGTCGTTGCGCCGCGAGCATTGAGCTGCGGGCGCGCTGGCCAAGCCTGACCTCGATGTGAAAGCCGCTTGCTGCGGCCTTGGTCCGTGTGGCCTTCGCGTCCTGAAGCCAGATCGCGAGAGCTACGGGTCTGAATGCACGCGCATCACAGCCGGAGCAATCCACCTAAAAGTCGTGCGTATTTAGGATTACGACTAAAGATTCATGTGAATTTGCCGCAACCGGCATCCGCCCACAAAGTGGCATGATGATTGATGGTCAGGCTTGCGCGAAGGCTAGAGGCGTTGCGTCACTGCATACAGCGCGACAGCGGCTGCATTCGAGACGTTCAGGCTGCGGATCTTGCCCGGCATCTCGAGGCGGGCGGTGACATCGCAGGTGTCGCGTGTGAGCTGGCGCAGGCCCTTGCCCTCGGCCCCCATCACCAGCGCGAGCGGGCGACGCAGCGGCACGGTGGACAATTCGGTCGCCGCGTCTGAATCGAGGCCCAGCCGCAGCACACCGCGCTCACCCAGCTCAGCCAGCGCACGGGCGAGGTTTGTCACGGTGCAGAAGGGCACATGCTCCAGGGCGCCGGAGGCGGCCTTGGCCAGCACGCCGGTGATTTCCGGGCTGTGGCGCTGGGTGGTGATGACGGCGCTCACACCGAAGGCTGCCGCGCTGCGCAGCACGGCGCCGACATTGTGCGGGTCCGTCACCTGATCCAGCACGATGAAGAGGCCATCATCCGGCAAATCTGAAATGTCGATGGGCACCAGCGGCTGCACCAGCAGGAGCACGCCCTGGTGCACGGCATCCGCCGTCAGCTGGCGGCCGATCTCGTCAGGTTTCACGATCACGGGCTCGAGAGGCAGCGGGCCGTCTTCCATCAGCCGTGCCGCGCCATTCTCGGTGGCGATCAGCCGCACCAGCTTGCGTCGCGGGTTGAGCAGCGCCTCGCGCACCGAGTGGATGCCATAGAGCACGCTCAACCCATCTGGCCGGGCGCTGCCATCATGCACCGGGCGGCCGGGCTTTGTGCCCGGCGCCTGCTTGGCCCAGGGCTTGCCATCCGGCCTCTGCCAGGATTTCTGGCCAGATGTCTGGTCTGGCTTGCGGAAGCGGCTCTTGTCGGGGCGGTCGGTGCTGTCGTTCACTGTGTGCTCGTCCTGTCGGCCGTGTGCCGCAGGGTTCGTTTGGCACACCCCGCCGCTTTTGCGAAGCACCAAGGCAGAAGCACCGCCGCAACCCGCAAGGGCTGCCCGCTGCGGCGCTCTGTCGGCAAAGCAGTTTTCTCTCGTCCATGACGCCAAAAGCGCAGGTTTCGCCCTTGGATGACGGCCAGTCACATGCGTTTTGCAGCTCCGGTCCATTTCAGGTTGACAGCCCGGCGAGGCCTCACCATAACGCGCGGGCTCCCGCCTTTACCGGCGGTGGTGACCCGAGGGCCTGTCCGGCATCGCCAGACATAACCGCGGCACCAGTGGGGGAATGTCCCGAGCGGCAAAGGGGGCGGATTGTAAATCCGCTGGCTACGCCTTCGCAGGTTCGAGTCCTGCTTCCCCCACCACTTCATTTTCGACATTGCGCTGATCTCTGTCAGGTGCCCGTCGGCGTTGCCCCTGCCAACTCTACCTTTGCAAACAGCCGCACCTGCGCTATCACGCCTGCCAGATGCGGGTGTAGCTCAATGGTAGAGCAGCAGCCTTCCAAGCTGAATACCCGGGTTCGATTCCCGGTACCCGCTCCAACCTTTTTGATGTTCTGGTGTTTCTGCCCATGTTTCCGGGTCGGGAATCCCCGCGTGGACGGCCCCCGGCCAGCATGGATGGGTGCGTGTTTCAGCCCCTCCTGTCGTTGCGTGGGCGCCAGCAGCTGCTTTGGTGTGCCAAACCGGTTCCGGCTTCCTGATGTGATCCACTCGGCGCAACAGCCGGGCGCGCCTGTTGCAGGCATCCGGCCCTGCCACATTCGCGATGTGCGAAATCGCATATCCAGCCCGGCCGAAAAATGGCAACAATGCGGCATGTGCCCGGTAGTTGGCGCATCGGGGAACAAGGACGCGACGCGGATGTCATTGCTTGGCAAACAGCATTCCGATCCCGTCAGCATCGGGGTCACGTTCTGGGGCGCGCGCGGATCGATTGCTGTTCCGGGCGCAGAGACCGTCGTGTTTGGCGGCAACACGTCTTGCCTGGAAGTTGTGCTGAAGCGCGCTGGCCGCGAATGCGCGATCATTGTTGATGCCGGCACCGGGCTTCGTCTGCTTGGAAACAGCCGCGAATGGCGTCAGGACACAGACATTCATGTTCTGCTGACGCATCTGCACCATGACCATGTCATCGGCCTGTCGTTCTTCAAGCCGCTTCATGTTCCAGGGTCCACCATCCATATCTGGTGCGGAAATCTCGCGGGCGAAACGGCGGAAGCCGCTCTTGGCCAGATGTTTGCGCCGCCGCTTTTTCCTTTTCGCCTCGGTCAGGTCAACGCGAGGCTCATCTTCCACGGGTTCCGGGCCGGCGAAACGATCGAGGTGGGCGGTGAAAGAATCGCCACGGTTCCGCTCAGGCATCCATCGGGCGCAACCGGCTACCGCTTCGGTGAGGGCGCGGCGGCGCTGGCCGTGATCACCGACATCGAGCACGAAACGAATGGACCGGAACCGGAACTGGTCGACTTTTGCCGCGGGATCGACACGGTCGTTTATGACACGATGCTGGCTGAATGCGACTATGGCAGCTGCAGGGGTTGGGGCCATTCAACCGCGGCTGAAGCGATCAAGCTGATGCAGGCCTCGGGCGCGCGCCGTCTCGTGGGTTTCCACCATGATCCTTGTGCCGTGGATGCGCAGATGGAGCAGCGTGAGAAGGCGATGCAGCACAGCTGGCCGGAATCGCTCATGGCGCGGGAAGGGCAGACGCTGACTTGCGCCAGACTTCCCCATGAGGCCGGGCGCGGGCCATGATGCTCCGCAGCGGGTGCTGCCGCCACTTGCCTTGCCCCGACATTGCGCGCCGCCCGGGCATGGACAAGACCAGGTGGCATCGGGATCGCGTGACGCCTGGCGAAGGCGGCAAGTCCGGCGGCGCCTGCGGAGCCCTCCTGACATCTGTTCAAGTCTTCGTGGTGGCTCTTGCGGCCAAGGCGGATCGGACTAGGTTCCGGCTTTGAATCGAGAACGTACCCTGCATGACTGATGTCCAATCCCGTCGCACGTTTCGCGCCATCCGTATCGTCCCGATCCTGGCCGGGTTCATTCTTCTGGCAGGCCTGCTTCCGGTCGCCATTGGCGGTTATCTCGGGGTCCGCAACAACACGGCCGAGCTTCTCAGCGACAACAGGGACGCCATTCTCGATGGTCTGCAGGAGCAGCTGAAGTCATCCCTTGATGCGCTTGCCGTGCAAGTCGGGCTCGTTGCCCGTCACCTTGAGCGGCCTGACGTCGACCCCAATGACAATGCGTCGATCACCGGGTTCATGCTCGGCGCGGCAACCAGCCAGGAGAGCCTCGATGCCGTAGGCTTCCTGCCGGTGGCCGGCCCGATGCGGCGTTGGAAGCGCGGGGGAACCGATGTGGAGATCGTCGACCGCAGCCTTGTTCCGAATGCGGATGGCATCATCGACAACGCAATCGAGACCCGACAGGCGGCCTGGAGCGAGCCGATCATCAGCCTTGTGACAAGGCGGGGCCTCATTCCCTACAGGTATCCTGTCGTGCGCGGCGGTGAGGTCGTCGGGGTGATCCTGGCTGTTGTCAGCTGGGATTCGAAATCCAGCATGCTGATGTCGCAGTCCGCAAACCTCGTGCCGTTTGTGCTTTATGGCCGCGACAATGTGTTCATTCACGCCAATATCGCGTCAATGGACATCACTGAGCAGCAACTGCCAAAACTGGATGGCGTCAGTGATCCCTATCTCGCCTTGATGTGGAACGACCCTCGCCCCACGGCTCTGGGGGATAGCCCACGTTCGAAAGTTCACTGGACCTGGGCTGGATCGACATATGATGCGCGCGTGTTTGCCTACCGCGAGATCACGGGCTACGGCCTGACCTATTGGGTGATCGGCTATCATCAAAGCAGCCTGGAGACATTCCGGGTGCGTTGGGTCGTCCAGGCGAGCCTGTATGGTTCGATCATACTGGTTGTTCTCTGCTTGCTGGCAAGCTGGTGGTTGACGAGACGAGCCCTGCGCCCTGTGGCGCAGATTGCCAAAGCGGCGCGCTCCCTCGAGAAGCTCGACTTCGCCAGTGTCTCGAGCAGCCTCGTGCACAACAGTCGCCTGACCGAGCTGAACGATACCAGCCATGCCTTGCAGAGTGCGGCCCGCGCCTTGCAGCTCTTCCAGACATATGTCCCTCGCGCGCTCGTCTCTCAGGTCATGACCGTCGACAAGGACGCAACTCGGGCCGCTGACCGCGAGGTCACCATCCTGTTCATGGACCTTGAGGGTTACACGCGATACTCGGAAGGTCGCCCTGCCGCCGCTGTGGGCGCTTATCTGAACGGTGTCTTTGGTTGCGTTGGCCCTGTTGTCGAAGCTTATGGCGGGTCCATCGACAAATATACCGGAGACGGCCTGATGGCGGTCTGGGGCGCACCTGTTGCTGATTCAAACCATTCGAGGCGCGCCTGGGAGGCAGCGCTGGCAACTGTTGCAGTCTTGCGCGACCATTTGGCCGCAGAGCGTGCTGCGGATCCAGGAACATGTCGCGTTCGTTTCGGGCTTCATTGCGGGCGGGTTCTGGCTGGCGATATCGGCTTTTCGGGCCGCATGGATTACACGGTGATCGGGCGCACCGTGAACACGGCACAGCGGACCCAGGCGGCGCTGCGCAACAAGATGGGCGATGATGACATCGCTCTGGCCGTGACCGGAACCTTCGTGCGCTCGCTCGCCCTGCCGGCAGATCGCCTCCACAAACTGGAAGATCTGCCAGACGGAGAAAGCGTCTATCGTGTTTCGGATTGAGGACGCAAAAGCCGTGCGCGAATGCAGAAACGCATCTCTCCAGTTTGCCCTCGGTGAGACATTCCGGTGACATCTTTCTTTGAGGGTCTGGACGGCAAGGCGGTTGACCGATTCATCAAACGGACGCGCCGTGTGATCTACGACACGGGCCAACTCGTCGCTGATTTCGACGATGTCTCCACCGACGTCTTCTTCGTCGAAAGTGGCGGTGTCCGGGTCACGGTGCGCAACGCGGGCGGGCGCGAGGTCATCCTGGGTGACCTGATGGCGGGCGAGATTGTTGGCGACATGGCGGCCATCGACAACTTGCCGCGCTCCGCAAACATCAGCGCGATCCACCGTTCCACCATCGCCCGCATGCCGGGAGCGGTTTTCCGCGAGATGGTGACGCACGTGCCGGAAGCGGCGGAGCGGATGCTGCAAATCCTGACAGCCCGCGTCCGCCTCGCAAACCAGCGGCTGCTGGAGATGGCGACACTCAATCTGAAATACAGGCTGTATGCCGAGTTGCTGCGGCAGGCGGGGCAACCGGCCAGCGGCTCGCCCGAGCGCGCGATCAGGCCGCCGCCACTGCAGCACCTGCTCGCCGCCAGGGTTGGCGGCCGCCGCGAAGCCGTCTCGCGCGAAATTGCCGATCTGCTGCGCCGCGGTGTCATCCGCCGCACATCGGCGGCTCTTGTCATTGTCCAACCTGATTGGCTGGCGCGCGAAGTGGCGGCCCGGCTTGCCGATTGAATGCCATCATCTGGCAGCAAAGCGCCCATTGTCATGAGGCATGATCGTCAGGGGCGCACTGCGGACGTGCGCGGCAAGAGTGCGCGGCGGACGTGCGCGGCAAGAGCCTTCCGTGCGTTTCGGCACCTGATCTGATGGGTTGGCTGGTGCAGGCCGCGAACTTCGCCTAGGTTTTGCCACCTGCCGACGCGATGGCATGGGGCAACTCGGGGACAATCTGCGACATGGCCAAAGGCTCCATCACCTCTGCCGATGTTGCGCGTCTGGCAAATGTCTCGCAATCGGCCGTGAGCCGCACTTTTTCGACAGGCACCAGCGTCTCCGAGAAGACACGTCAGGCGGTGATCGATGCGGCGCAAGCACTGGGTTATCGGCCCAATGTGCTGGCGCGCGCCATGATCAGCGGGCGCTCGCGGCTGATCGCGATCCTTGTCGCCTATCTCGACAACCAGTTCTATCCGGTCCTGCTGGAGCAGCTGGCGCGCGCGCTGCAGGAGCGCGGCTATCAGGTGCTGCTCTTCATGACCGATCCGGGCGATCAGGACACGGTGGTGCAGAAGATGCTGCAGTTCCAGGTCGAGGGCATCATCATGGCTTCGGCCACGCTGTCGTCGAGCCTTGCCAGCGAATGCGCCAAGACCGGCACGCCAGTGCTGCTGCTCAACCGCTATGTTCCGGGCTCGGCGGCCAGCAGCGTCACCTCGGACAATCTGGAAGGCGGGCGGCTTCTCGCTCATTTCCTGGTCGATGGCGGGCACCAGCGCATCGCCTTCATTGCGGGCATGGAAGATTCGTCCACCAGCCGCGACCGCGAATCCGGCTTCTGCAAGGGGCTGGCCGAGCGTGGGCTGACACTGCATGCGCGCGCGGTCGGTGGCTATACGTTTGCAGGCGCTGCAGCTGCAACGCGGACCCTGTTTGCGGAGCGCAAGCCACCTGATGCCGTGTTTGCCGCCAATGATCATATGGCCTTTGCAGTGATGGACGTGCTGCGCAACGAGATGAAGCTCTCCGTGCCGCGTGATGTTTCGGTCGTTGGCTATGACGATGTGCCGGAGGCCGGCTGGGGCGGCTACAACCTTACCAGCGTGTCGCAATCCTCGCCTGCCATGGTTGAAGCCACTGTCGACATCATGCTGGCGCAAATCGAGCAGCAGCAGGTCAATCGTCGCGCCGCCATCGTGCCGGCACAGCTTGTGGTCCGCGGCTCGGCGCGGCTGCCAACTGGCCAGGTCTAGCCGATCTTGCCGCGCAGGAAGTGGCTCTGCATCCGGTCAAACACATCGACGCCCATCTGCAAAAGCAGGTCGATCATATCGAGCGGCACCCAGTTCTCGCGGATCAGTCCCTCATGGTGCAGGTAAAAGTCCATGACGCGCATCGTGACATCGCGACCGGTCGGCCCTGTTCCGGCAAAGCTGCCGCCGAGATGCTTCGCACGGACACTCGGCCAGCCGCCTGTGGCTGAATAGTTGCCATCGCCAATGCGGACATAGTGGTTGCCACCCCTGCGGTTGGGGAAGGCGAGGCGGAAGGGCAACTGGTGATAATCGACAAAGCCCTGCAGACCGCGCGTGGTGCCGATGCCGGCCGGGCCATACCACATCATCTTTGGGTGCCAGTGCAGCTTCTGTGGCATGGCCAGCAGGCCCTCGCGCCCGGCCATGGCCTCGTCATTGTAGTCCCCCAGCGTCTTGTGCATGGCGAGTGTCTGCGCGATGCTGGCGGCCGAAAGCGCCGCGTCCTGTGCCGTCAGAACAATGCCATCCGCCGTCAGCGGGCCAGGCCATTGCTCCTCGGTGCCAAGGCTGGGCGCGATCGGCCAGAAGCCTGCCTGGCGCATCACATCCAACACGTCGATCAGCACGGTGCTTTGCGCGATCTTCCCTTCACGCACGACGTGGAACTCGCCATAGCGGATGTAAATGGGGCGGCCAGTCGCCGGAATGCCGAGCCAGTCATGGCGGAACGTGCCGCAATAATGGCCGACAGCGCCGACAAGATCCGTCTCGTGGCTGTGGCCGCCGATCAGGATGTTGTCGCGTCGCTCAAGGTCCGGGAAAGCCGTCAGCAGTGGGCGCCAGACAGTGGCCGCGATGGCGTCCACGCCGTGCATCTCGTTGAGCGGATGCGAGCCGCGCCATTGCGCATCAGCGTGATAGGCTGCCGCCAGCCGCTTTTCGAGCGTGCCGGGCGAGGCTTCTGCCAGGGCTGAAAGCGCCTGCCGCACGAAGACCTTGTTGGCGAGATGGCGGGCGGTTTCGGCAGTGGTCATCGTCTCTCCTGGCAGCCTTGGCGGCACTGGAAAACAGCCCTTGCATACGTATTCACGATCTGTCAACGTAACGATAATGTGACTGCCAGCAAGAGGCAAAAGCGCGCGGCTTCAACACCGCAATGCCTGTCTTTCAGCTTGCTGCCCGGTTGACGAGGGAGCGAAATGGTCGAGGTTTCACTGCGTGGTGTCACCAAGCAATGGGGCGCCTTCATGGGCGTGAAAGCCATTGATCTCGACATTGCCGAACGTGAGTTCATCGTCTTTCTCGGGCCGTCAGGCTGCGGCAAGACCACGACCATGCGCATGATCGCCGGGCTGGAAGACCCGACATCCGGCGAGATTTCCATTGGCGGGCGCGTGGTCAATGATCTGGAGCCGAAGGATCGCGATGTCGCGATGGTGTTCCAGAATTACGGGCTTTACCCCAATCTCAGCGTCTACGAGAACATCCGGTTTCCGCTGAAAGTGCGCAAGGTTGCGGCCAGCACCCATGATGCCCGCGTGCGCAAGGCCGCCGCCATGGTGGAACTGGGCGATCTGCTGGAGCGCAAGCCGCGCGAATTGTCCGGTGGCCAGCGCCAGCGCGTGGCCTTGGCCCGCGCCATCGTCCGCGAGCCCGCCGTCTTCCTGATGGATGAACCTTTGTCCAATCTCGACGCGAAGCTGCGTGTTTCCACCCGCGCGCAAATCAAGAATTTGCAACATGAGCTGAAGGTCACCACGATCTACGTCACGCATGACCAGATCGAGGCGATGACGCTGGCGGATCGTGTCGTGGTGATGAACAAGGGCCAGTTCCAGCAGGTCGGCACGCCAACCGAAATTTATGACCGCCCGGCCAATACGTTCGTGGCAGGCTTCATCGGCTCGCCTGCGATGAACCTGATCGATGGCGAGATTTCGGGCGGTGTCTTCACTGCGCCGAACATCCGGATTGCGGGCCTCAGCGCCGCGCAGAGCGGCAAGATCACGCTGGGCTTCCGCGCGGAAGATGCAACGATCACCAGCAGCAAGGCCGAGATCAGCGCGCCGGTCTACAGCATCGAGCTGCTGGGCGATGCCACGCTGGTCTCCGTGCGCTCGGCGTCAGCGCTGATCGCCGTGAAAGCACCCAAGGAATTCCGGACCGAGATCGGCCAGCCGATTTCGTTTTCGGTGAAGCCATCTGCCTGCCATCTGTTCGCGGATGGCAGCGGTATGCGGCTTTGACGCCTGATGATGAAGACCGGCTTATCCATCAATCCGGGTTCTGAGATTTTCAACCACAGCCTGTGTCGGGATGAGAAAATCCGGGCCCAGACAACGTTTAGAAAAGAGGGAGATTTCAAATGCTGAAGAACATCCTTGCTGCCACAGCCCTGTCGCTGATGATGTCAGCGTCCGCGCAGGCCGGTTGCGCCTTCCAGAACACGGTGCCGGTCAAGTCGCTTTCGGCAGCGTTCGAGGCGTGGAAAGCCGTCACCGGCGCCATGGCCGAGTGCGGCAATGTGCAGGCCGAACTCGACCAGACCTTCCGCACCAAGCAGCCGGCCGCCTTTGCTGCCAACCCATCACTTTACCAGATTGGTGGCGTCGCCAACGGCACGCTGGTCCCGCTGCTGAACGCGGGCACCATCCGCCCGCTGGATGATCTGGTGGCCAAGTATGGCAAGGGTCTCACCCCCAACCAGCTCATCAAGATCGATGGCAAGACGATGGCCGTTGCCATGATGGTGAATGCCCAGCACTTCATGTATCGCGAGGACCTGCTGAAGGAGCTGAACATCGCCCCGCCCAAGACCTGGGACGAGGTGATTGCCGCTGCCGAGAAGATCAAGGCTTCGGGCAAGGTTGCCTATCCGCTGGGCGCCACGATGAAGTCCGGCTTCGATATCGGCCAGGACTTCATCAACATGTTCATGGGCTTTGGCGGCACCTTCACCAAGGCTGACAACACGCCGAGCGTGAACTCGGAAGCCGGCCTCAAGACGCTGGCCATGATGAAGAAGCTGACGGCTTTCATGGACCCGGAATATCTC
>JAYWHQ010000319.1:0-10989 GCA_043777655.1 Allobosea sp.
ATTGAAGGCGACCGGCTTCAACTTCTTGGATGTGCCGAAGAATGTCTCTGGCAGAAGCTGAGCCGCAGAAATGGCTTCCTTCTCCATGATGCGGTCAACAATCGCATTGCGGTTGATCGCCATGGAGAGCGCCTGCCGCACGCGCAGATCACGCAGCGGGTTCTTGATCTCGGAGCCATCCTTGGCCTTGATGAAGGGCGACACCTCGCGGAAATGATCCATGTGGAAATAGATCACGCGGTTAGACACGGTGCTGACCACGGTCAGCTTCGGGTCTTTCTTCAGGCGCTCCACGTCCGACGTCGGCACGTTCTCGATCAGATCGACATCGCCTGCCAGCAACGCCGCAACGCGCGTCGGGGCCGAGGTAATCATGCGATACGTGACCTTGGACCAGGCAGGCTTCGTGCCCCAATGGTCGGCATTGGGGCTGAACACGACGCGGTCACCGGCGACATATTCAGCGATCTTGTAGGCACCAGTGCCGCCAGCCGCGCATTTGCCAGCGTTGAAGTCTTCGGTGGTGGTGTCCTTGCAGGAGGCCGGGATGATGCCGAAGGTCGTGAGATCGGTTGGCACCAGCGGTGCGGGTGTCGCGGTCTTGATCCGGATCGTGTGGTCATCAACCTTCGAGACCTCTTTGCCGCGAATATAGGCGGCAAAGCTCGACGGGCTCTTCGGCACATTCGGCGCGCGCTGGAAGGTGGCGATCACATCATCGGCGGTGAACGGCGTTCCATTGTGGAACTTGACGTTCCGGCGCAGCTTGAACTCCCAGGTCGTATCATCAATCGTTTTCCACGACTCCGCCAGCAGCGGCACCAGCGCCTGGTCCTTGTCCTGGCCCACAAGCGGCTCATAGACCTGGCGGCCGAGCATGTTGTTGGGGGTCAGGTTGTGATAATGCGGGTCCATCGAACTGGGCTCGGCGGAGAGGCCAATCCTCAGTTCCTGCGCCTGTGCGCTGCCGAGCATGAGGGTTGCCGCTGCCACGCTGTAGCAAAGCAGACGCGACCACGATGTCTGTGTTTTCTGTGTCATTTTCCAGCCTCCCGAGCTGAAGGCGCCGGATGGCGCGCAATCTCACGATTTTCATACTGTGCCGTGTTATGCATGTAAATTATGCGAAACAATCATTCGAATAACAAAAATGCATATTACGATAGTCCAGACTGATAAGAGCGTTCGCCGCGTGCTGATGCAAGCGCTGCATGTGAGGAATCGACAATCATGCAAAATCCGCAAGGGAGAAGGCGGCGCGCGACCAGGTTGCCGTTGACAATGCGGTATCATGCAAATTATGTATACATATTACATAATTATATGCATTGAAAGCATACAAATATGCATGAACCTGAAGATACTGATGGTCGGCGCCCCAGCCTGCGGGAGCTTGAAATTCTGCGCGCCATGATTGCCACCCGCAAGACCGTGGCTGCCGCGACAGCTCTCGGCATCTCCCAGCCAGCTGTCTCGCGTGCCATTGCCTCGCTTGAGCTGCGGGTCGGCCGAATGCTGTTCACGCGCGATGGCGGGCGGCTTGTGCCAACCTCCGACGCCTTCGCGCTGGAAGCGGAGGCGGCACCCATCTTTGCCGGGCTCGAACGTCTGGCCACCTGGCCCAATGGGCCGGTGCGGGCGGGCGTGCTGAAAATCGCGGCCTCGCCCACGCTCGCCCAATTCCTGTTGCCCCATGCCGTGGCGCAATTCCGCGAGCTGGAGCCAGACATCACCGTGCAGGTCGAGATCGGGACAGGCGCAAGCGTGATCGCCTCTGGCGCGGATCGGGCGGCTGATCTCGGCCTTGTCGACATCCTGCCGGTGCATCCGGGCGTGCGGGCCGAACCGCTGCGCGAATCCATCGCGCATCTGCTCATGCCGGAAGATCATCCTCTGGCCGCCCATTCGCGCATCACGCCGCGCGAACTGGCTGGCGAGCCGCTCATTGCGCTGGCGCGGCGCTTTCCCTCCCGGTTCGAGGTCGACAAGGCCTTCTCGGATCTGGGGCTGAAGCCGCGCATCGTGGCTGAAGCCGCGACTTCGGCCTTTGTCGCCGCACTCGTGCGCACCCGCGTTGGCGTGGCGCTGCTCAACCCGTTTCCGCTCACGCTGGGTGGGCTGCAGGGGCTGGCCGTTCGCCCGTTCGATCCGGTCATCTCCTACCGCACCATGCTGCTGTTCCCCGCCTCGGGCCCGGCCATGCCAGCGGCACGCCGCTTCGCCGACATGCTGCGTGCCTCCCAGCCTGAAGACGGGATCAGCACACCCATCCGCTGATCCAAAGCCTGAGCCCGCAACCTTTGAGTTCACCAACCTTCGAGCCATTCATGCCAAAACCCGTTTCGGGCGAAACCGCCATTGCCATTCTGGCCAAGCTGGTTGCTTTCGACACCACCAGCCGCAACAGCAACCTGCCGCTCATCGACTGGGTGGAGAACTATCTCGCCAGTCATGGCGTGGCCTCCGAGCGCATCACCGATGGGACCGGCCTGAAGGCCAGCCTTTATGCCACCATCGGCCCCAAGGATCGCGGTGGCCACGTGCTGTCTGGCCACACTGATGTCGTGCCGGTCGATGGTCAGAGCTGGACGAGTGATCCCTTCACGCTGACGCGCATCGGCAGTCGCCTTGTCGGGCGCGGCACCTGTGACATGAAGGGCTTTCTCGCCTGCGCTCTTTCAGCCGTGCCAGCTTTTGTCGCGGCCGAGCTGCAGACGCCGGTCCATCTCGCTTTCAGCTATGACGAGGAGGTGGGCTGTACCGGCGTGCGCCCCTTGCTGCAATTGCTGGCACAGCGACCGCACAAGCCGGTGGGTGCCATCATTGGCGAGCCATCCAGCATGCAGGTGGTCATCGGCCACAAGGGCAAGCGCAGCATCCGGGCAAAGGTCAACGGCACCACCGCCCATTCCTCGCTGGCGCCGCAGGCGGTCAATGCTGTGCACTATGGCGCGCGTCTGGTGGCGCGGCTGCATGACATGGCCGAGAGGCTCGAGCAGTCAGGCACGCGCGATGTGCTCTATGACATCGCACATTCCACTGCCCATGTCGGCGTGTTCAAGGGCGGCGCTGCACTCAACATCGTGCCAAATGAGGCCGAACTGGTCTTCGAATTCCGCACCATCGGGCAGGATGATCCCGATGCGCTGGTGGCGGAGGTGAAGGCCTTTGCGCGCGACGTGCTGGAGCCGCAGATGCGCAAGGTGGCCCCTGAAGCCGGCATCGACTTCGATGTGTTCGCGGGTTTTCCGGGGCTGGACACGGCACCTGATGCGCCCGTCGTGACGCTGGCCAAGAAGCTGGCGGCCCGCAACGACCACGCCAAGGTGGCCTATGGCACGGAAGCCGGATTGTTCGACGCGATGGCTGGCATCCCGTCTGTCATTTGTGGTCCCGGCTCCATCGCGCAGGCGCACAAGGCCGACGAATTCATCGAGGTGAGCGAGATGGAGGCCTGCTGCGCGTTTCTGGACAAGCTGGTCGCGCATTGTACGGTTTAAGGTCAGGCCAGTGAGGTTTCGCCCACGGAAGCACGGCAGCGCGTGTCTCAGTATGCCTTGAAGGTGATGATCGTGTGCGTATCAGTGGTCTCGAGGATAACTTGCACATTCAGGGCTTTGCTCTGGGAGAGGCGCCTTTTGCAAGTTCGCCCTCGTCACCGAGGTAGCCACTCCACGCGAACCAATAGGCGATGTGGCCGGGAAGGCGCGGCAAGGTGCGCCCGCCGGGACTGACAAGCGCATCCTCGGTGACCCGCCAGGTTTCCGCGCCCTGCCTGACCCGATCCGGTTCGGATGCCTTGCTGAAGTTCATCCCCTGCGAACGATAGGCGCGCACCGTGCGCGTTGCCGCTTCCCCGATCAGCACCAGATCGAGCACACCTGCCTTGTCATTGATGACAGTACCGCCGGCAAAGCGCTGGAGCGGCCAGGCTTTCTCCGTGCTCAAGCTGCTAACGAAACATGATCATTGCTGGCCAGGCTAGGGTGGATCCGGTTCACGGACCACTCACTTCAGCGTGCTCCTTCAGTCGGAACGTGCGCCTTCAGCCAGATTTGCAACCCTGGCCGCACCAAGCCGGATCGTCGCGTCGAGCAGCAGCGCCAAAGTCACGGCATTCAGAACATGCCAGAGAAAATGTGTGCCGAGCGGCAGCAGGTTGCAGACGCTCAGGTCGAGCTGCCGCAGTGTCAGGGAGACCGCGAAGACGGCGGCAGCCGCCAGCAAGGTCAAGCCAGCTTCCCGGCGCGGCGATGGCAAACCTGCGACTGCACGGGCACCCAGCGCCAGCATCGCCACCAGACCGGTGCCATAGCCAAGAGCGGCGCCCGCGCCTTCGCCAAGCCCGAGGGCCGGCGCAAGGCGCGGGGCCAGAAGGCCGCAGGCCAGAAACGCGGCCGTGCCCGTTGCGACCACTGCAAGCGGCCATTCCAGCAGGCGACGCAGCATGATGCCGAACATGCCGAGCATGAACAGCTGGATCGGAATGACATCGGCCAGCAATGACCAACGATTGGCGAAGGTGTGGAACAGGAAAGAGCCGACGCCGATAACCGCGACAAGGACAATCAGCGCCAGTGC
This sequence comes from Allobosea sp., assembly GCA_043777655.1. Classification (GTDB taxonomy): domain Bacteria; phylum Pseudomonadota; class Alphaproteobacteria; order Rhizobiales; family Beijerinckiaceae; genus Allobosea. Next base: position 4,582 of record JAYWHQ010000319.1, read on the forward strand.
CGATCCGTCCTGGCCGCCAGCCCGCGACCATTTTCGCCACGCAAAGACTGCCGCGACCAGAAAGGCGGCATTGCTGACGGCATTGACAGGTTCGGACCAGAAGGCCGGACCGGTCCGCTCGCAATAGATGTCGATGGGTTGATGCCAGTCCATGCCGGGGCTACCCGTGTTCCCAAGCGCCATCCAGATCGAAACAGGCAACAGCCTGATGACATACCTTCCGACATTCGACGCAGGATGCAGAGTTGTCAGCCGCCGTTGAGCACGCTTTCGATCTCGCGATAGCCACGGCTGCGGGCGTGGTCGAGGGGTGTAAGGCCCTGCCGGTCGGCGAGGTCGCGGCGGGCACCGGCCTTGACCAGGTAGCGCGTGGTGTCGACGTGGCGCCTGCCGCCATTGCCAAGGATGACCGCCTCGATCAGGGCGGTCCAGCCGAGATTGTTGACGTGGTCGAGCGGGGCGCCGGCTGCGATCAAATCACGTACCACCTCCTCATGGCCAAGATGCGCCGCTGCGATCAGCGCGGTGCCCTGGTAAGGGCTGGTGATTGCCCTGGCGTCGCCGCCAATCGCAATGGCCACCTTCATGGTGGCGAGGTCATCTGCGACGGCGGCGATGGTGATGCAGTCATAGGACTGGCTGTCGAGGGCCTTGGGGTCAGCCTTGCCCGCGGCCAGTGCCCGCATCGCCTCGTGCTGGCGTGCAAAGGTCGCCACATGAAGCGGTGTGCGACCATTGCCATCGCGCCCGTTCGGGTTTGACCCGGCCATGATCAGACGCTTTATCTCTGATGCATCGCCGCGATGGGCCGCCAGATGCAAGCCCTCATAAGCGGAGAGTTCGGACGGTGAGGGTGGCGTTTGCGCGGCTGATGGTGCGCCCATCGCAAGAGCCAGAATGAGGCCCAGACCAATCTGGCGGCGGTTCAGCATGTGGCTCGCCCTCTTTTCACCATGGCCCGGATCTGGCGGCTTAAAACGCCTTGAATGTGATGATCGTGTGCGTGTCGGCAATCTCGGGGATCGTCTGCACCTTCTGCGCCACGAAGTGGCCGATATCGACTTCGCGCGCGATGTGAAACTTCGCCAGGATGTCGTAGTTGCCGGCGGTGGAGTAGATCTCGGACGCGATCTCGCGGTCAGCCAGTTCGCTGGCCACCTCGTAGGTCTTGCCCAGCTTGCATTTGATCTCGACAAAAAACGTCTGCATCGCACCGCTCCTCAGCTTGCATCCATGGGATAGCGCGTTTGGTGCGCGGATCAAGCGCCGATGTCAGGCACCCGCCAGCTCAGCCAGCCGTCTTGTCATGGCGTTCCTTGAATCCGTCAGGCCGTGCACCACGGTGAAATGGTTCGCGCCAGCGATCTCCTCATAGCGCGTGCGCACGCCCTCCAGCCCCCAGACATCGACGATGCGGCGGCTCTGCTTGAGGTATTCCTCGCTTTCGTCGCGGCCGACAACCGCGTCCATCACGAGGCCTGCGGGCGCCGGCCAGAAGAACGGGCTCTGCCGCTCCGACTCTTCGAATCCGAGTTTCAGGGCGTTGTTGATGCTGGTTTCCGTCAGCGGCTTGAGGTTGTAGAGGCCCGAAATGCCATATGCGGCGCGCACCAGTTGTGGCGGCAGGTCGGGCGCGATGGCAGGCCAGTCTGTTGCCAGAAGGCAGGCGGCAAGATGGCCGCCCGCCGAATGCCCGGCGGCGACGATGGGCACATGGTAGCGCCGCCACAGCTCGGCCGCACAAAGCCGCATCTGGCTGATGATCTGCTCGATGGTGACAGCCGGGCAAAGGTCATAACCTGCCACTGCCACCGGCACGCCCAGCCCGTTCAGGCCTCTCGCCATGTGCGAGAACGAGGACGGGTCCAGCGCCTGCCAATAGCCGCCATGGATGAACATGACGAGCGCGTCGCCCTTGGCCACAGGCGGTTTGAACAGGTCGAAGATCTGCCGCTCGGAAGCGCCGTAGCTGATCCCAAGTTCGCAATTGGCTTCAAGCCGCCAGGCGGCCGCGTCCGATGCATAGCCCAGCAGCAGACCGGGGTGCTCCGGCACGCGGGCGCGGTTGTTGTATTGCGTCTCGTAATCGGCGGACATGATCGCTCCTGACTGTTGCATCCCAGCGGTTGATCGCAATCCTACCCGATCCTGCCAAGAATCTTGCCAAGAATCCTGCCAAGAAGCAGGCCAGAAATTCTGGCCTTTCTTTGACACTCAGCGGCAAGGAAGCGACAAGGCTGCGTTACGACCGAAACGCCTTTCGGCAAGATTTGAAAGCACACAATGGAAAATCCGGTTCTGGTCGAGGTCACGCGCGGCAATGTGGTCGAGTCGCGCCATCGCGGCGCTTTCAGCGTGGTTGATGGCGATGGCCGCCCAGTGCTGGCCATGGGCGATGTGTTGCGGCCTGTGTTTCCACGCTCCGCGATCAAGGCCTTGCAGGCGCTGCCGCTGCTGGAGGGTGGGGCCGCCGAGCGTCTCGGCCTGACGGCGTCCGAGATCGCGCTCGCCGTTTCCTCCCATTCCGGCGAGCCGATCCATGCCGAAACCTCGCTCGCCATGCTGAAAAAGGTTGGCCGCGAGACAGGCTGCCTCGAATGCGGCGCACATTGGCCGATGAGCGATATGGCGGCACGAAATCTGGCGGGCAAGGGCGAGAAACCGTCAGCCCTCAACAACAATTGCTCCGGCAAGCATGCGGGCTTTGTCTGCCTTGCTTGCGATGCGGGCGTGGATCCAGCTGGCTATATCAAGGCCGATCACATGGTGCAGGCAACCATCCGCGGCACGCTTGAAGAGGTGACGGGGGCTGCCCACAGCTCGGACGCCATGGGCATCGACGGCTGCTCCATCCCGACCTATGCCGTGCCGCTGAGCGCCATGGCGCTGGGCTTTGCCCGCTTCGGCACGGGCCATGGCCTGGGCCCCTTGCGCGCCAAAGCGGCGGCCCGCATCCGCGCCAGCGTTGCGGCACACCCCTTCATGGTGGCCGGCACGGGCCGCTTCGACACGCGATTGATGCAGCAGCTCGGCGCGCGCGCCTTTATCAAGACGGGTGCTGAGGGTGTCTATTGCGGTTCGCTTCCCGAGCTGGGCTATGGCATCGCGCTGAAATGCGATGATGGAACCGGGCGCGCTGCCGAGGCGATGATGGCAGCACTCATCGAGAAATTCCTGCCTTTCACCGAGGCCGAGCATGAGGCCTACGCCCCGCTGCGCCAGGCCCGCATGGTCAACTGGAATGGCATCGAGGTGGGCCAGGTGCGCGCGGTCGGGGTTTAAGTGCGCGCGGTCGCGATTTAACCAACCGCATTCCCCTCGATCCGCACGCCGCTCGCCTTCGGATCAGGCCCGCGCGCCAGATCGCCGGTGACAGCCTTGCCATATTCGGTGCCGACGATGGCGCCGATTTTGGCGCCGGAAATCACATTGTTGGCGATCAGCGCATTGCGCTCCTTCGGCACGAGGCTCACCGAGATGCCCATGCGTGCATCGCGGATCATGTTGCCGGTCGCCACCAGATTGCGCATGCCCCAGGCCCAGCCGAGCGAAATGCCGACATCGCTGACGCTTTCGATGACATTGCCGGTGACAGCGGCTTCTGCCTCGACATGGATGCCGATGCCGCCGATGATCTCCTTGCCCTTGGGTGCCAGCCCCTTGCGCACGGTGCGGATCAGGTTGTTGGAGCAGATGGCGAGCCGCCCGCCATGGTCGAGATTGGTGATGTTGACGCCTTGCGCCACCTCATCGACCAGATTGTTCGAGATGATCGCGCCCTCGAATGCGAACTCGGAATAGAGCGCCACCTCGCCGCAACGCCTGCCCTGATTGCCGATGATCTGCACCGCCGAGCCGGAATTGTTGCGGATGAAGGTCAGCGCGCAATCGCGCAACGTGTTGCCTTCCACCAGCACGCCGCCTGCCTTGTAGAGGCTGATGCCGTTGCCATTTGGGCCATCACCGCCCGCATCATTGCGGATCCGGGATATGCGGTTGCCACGCACCACCGAGGCGTCATCGCCGGGATTGCTGCGCCAGATCTGGATGCCATTGTTGCCGCAATCCTCAACGGTATTGCCGTCGATTGTCAGCCCGCGCGCATCCATCGAGAACAGCGCCGCATCGCGCATCAGCCGGAAGCGTGCTTGCTGAATGCGCCCGCCGACGCGGTTGAGCACAAGCCCGACGCTGCCTGCATTGGCAAAGCCGGTTTCCTGAAGCGTGAAATCGGCCACCTCGTCAACGAACAGAAGCCCGCTGCGATCTTCGGCCTTCATGGCCAGGCCGTCGAGCTCGATGCCGACCACGGCAGCCCGCTTGATGCGCCGCGCGATGAACATCGGGCCTGCCTGGGCCGGAATGAATTGCGTGGCGTTCGGCACGCCCATCAGCCGCACGCCCTCCGGCAGGATCACGCCCGAAACACGGTAGCGACCGGGCTGCACCATCAGCGGTGTGTTGCGCTTGGCCGCTTCCAGAAGCGCGTTCTGCAGGGTCTTGGACTGGTCCTCGACCGCGCCTGCACGCAGGCCGAGCGTGGCCGCATCAAGCCCGAATGTGCCGAGCGCCGTGGGGCGCGCCTGCGCCTGTGCCTCGCCACTGGCCAAGGCGGCAGCACTGGCGGCTGTGCCAAAAAGCGCCGCTGACAGCATGTTTCGCCGGGAAAAATCCATGGCAACCTCCGTTTGGCCACGGAGGTTCAAGATGTATGCCGTCAGGCGCCGTGCCGTTTCAGCACAGATGCCAGTTCAGTCAGCGCAACAGCCAGCGGCGCAAATCCGGGCCGCCAGTCGTTGACGGCACCCTTGCGCCGCGCGCCGGACAGCGGCCTGAGCCAGGGGACATGCACAAACAGCACGGGCACATCTCTCAGCGCCGGATGCGCCAGCGCCAGCGCATAGGCGGCGTTGCAGAGATAGCGCCCGGCGCTTGGCGAAAGCTGCGCCCTGAGGCCTTTGGCGCGCAAGATTGCCAGCGCGCCCTGCGTGTTCGCGGTGCTGCGCAGGGGCAGCGCGCTTTGGATCGATGCATCGCTCAAAGCCGGCTTCGGCAGCTTCCCCGTCGCGTCGACATGCAGCGGGGAGGGCGATCTGCGAGCCAGCATCTCGACACGCAAGCAGCGGGCGCGGCCAGCCAGACCCAGCATCAGCATCGCGCGAGGCCGCTCCTTCTCGATGGCTGCCGCAAGCGCGGGCAAGCCGCCCCCGTAGCTCGTCTCCAGCACCAGATGCTGCGCCTTCACGCCACGCTGACGCAGCTTGCGGGCGACCTCGCGCGCCAGAATCGCAGTCGGGTTGATGCGGACATGCGGGAAAGGGCCAAAGCCGGTGACGAGAAGAGGCTGCATCGCCCCATTCTTGCCGCCTTGGCATGGTTTGGAAACCCTCGTGGCGTCAGAAGGCGGCCAGAGATTGTCCCACCCCTGCCGGATTGAAGACGCGATGCTGCCTTTTGATACCTTGTCCCACTTGAATGTCGGGCGCGCCTTGCGTGCCATCGGCATGGCCGCGCTGCTTGCCGCTGGCCTCGGTGGCTGCATTGCGGGCGAGGCATCCGAGGGTCCGCTGAGGCCTTCGCCAATCACCGCGAAGTCGGAAATGGCGAGTGACCCGGTGCTGCTGGTCGCGACCACGCGCAAACCGGGGCCCAGCGCCACGGCTTCCCCTTTCTTCACGGCGGACCGAGGCACGGGCCTCACCTTTGCCGAAGCACGGATGGCCCCGCCGGGCACGGGCATTCGCGCGCAGGTGACCTCACTTGGCCAGACAGCCTGGAGCGTTGCGACCCTGCAAAACCGCGTGATGGCGGGCGCTGCGCAGGCCTTCTCGCTGGCCGCCAATGGCCGCGATCTGCTGCTTTATGTGCACGGCTATAACGAGACCTTCGAGAGCGCGGCGTCCAGCGCCGCCACCCTGTCGGATGCCATCGGCTTTCAGGGCAAGACCGCACTTTTCGCGTGGCCTTCGGGTGGGCGGCTGCTGAACTATATCGGCGACCGCGAAAGCGCCACCTGGTCGCGCGACGGGTTCGAGGCGGCCCTGCGCGCCATTGGCAGCAATGCCTCGATTGGCCGTGTTCACATCGTCGCCCATTCGATGGGAACCTTGCTGACGCTGGAATCCCTGCGCCAGATTGCGCCCAATGATCCGCTGCGCCAGAAGCTCGGCGCCATTGTCTTTGCCTCGCCTGACATCGACATCGATGTGTTCGAGGCCAACGTCACCAAGCTCGGGCCGCTGGCGTCCCGCATGACAATGATTATCGATCCGGGTGATCTCGCGCTCGCGGCTTCAGCCCGGCTGGCTGGCGGCATCACGCGGGCGGGTGCGGCTGACAGGGCAAGGCTCGAGGCGCTCGGCATGCGCGTGGCAGATGCAGGCGGCATCGGCTGGAGCGTGATCCGGC
>JAYWHQ010000320.1:0-3163 GCA_043777655.1 Allobosea sp.
TTGGCTGTCTCGCCCATCTGGTGGCAGACACGGCACTGGTTGAACAGGCGTTCGCCAGCGGCGGCGTCCTGCGCCTGGGCTGAGCCCGATGCCATCGCAACAGCGGCCAACGCAAAAATCCAAGTCTTCATGTGCATTTTTCCTTATTATGTGGCTGAATTTCAAAACCCAGCCTAGGCAAGTCAACATGAACGATGCCCGAACACGCACTTATCAGTGTTGGGTTTGCGCCGCCAAATCAAGTGCGGATGGTGCGGCGAAGCGTCTCCGGCACTTCAATTCATTCTCCTGCGGCAGGGCAGGTGTGCAATTATAAGGCGTGGTGTTGCCCGTGGATGGCCCTGTTCGCAGCACGCGGGGGCGGGCTGGCTTGATGTCGATCAACGCAGTGCACCAGTAAAACAGAGCAAAAGGCTCATGATGAATTACGAGAATTTTTTTCAGGACGAAATCCTCAAGCTCAGGCGTGAAGGGCGCTACCGCGTTTTTGCTGATCTCGAGCGGCAAGCCGGGCGCTTCCCGCGTGCCACGTTCCACGATGCTTCCGGCCCGCGCGAAGTCACCGTCTGGTGCTCGAATGACTATCTCGGTATGGGGCAGCACCGATCAGTGCTCGATGCCATGCAGGACGCGCTGGAGAAGTGCGGCGCAGGCGCAGGCGGCACGCGCAACATCTCGGGCACCAACCACCACCATGTGCTGCTGGAGCGCGAACTGGCTGATCTGCACGGCAAGGAATCGGCCTTGCTGTTCAATTCCGGCTACATGTCCAACTGGGCCACGCTCGGCACGCTGGCAGCAAGAATCCCCGAATGTGTGATTTTCTCCGATTCGCACAATCACGCTTCGATGATCGAAGGGGCGCGCCACAGCCGTGCCCGCAGGCTTGTTTTCGCGCATAATGACCCTGACAGTCTCCGCCGCCAGTTGCGAAGCTTCAGCGCCGAAACACCGAAGCTGGTGATGTTTGAATCGGTCTATTCGATGGATGGCGACATCGCCCCCATCGCGGCTCTCTGCGATGTGGCCGAAGAATACGGCGCCATGACCTATCTTGATGAGGTGCATGGCGTTGGCCTGTATGGCGCGCGCGGAGGCGGCGTTTCCGAGCGCGACGGCGTGGCGCATCGCCTGACCGTCATTGAAGGCACTTTGGGCAAGGCCTTCGGTGTGATGGGCGGCTATATCGCCGGCTCGGCCGCTATGTGCGATTTTGTTCGCAGCAATGCCTCAGGCTTCATCTTTTCGACAGCCTTGCCGCCAGCCATCGCGGCGGGCGCTGCCGCCAGCATCCGCCACCTCAAGACCAGCTCCACCGAGCGCGAGCGCCAGCAAAGCCGTGTGGCGCTGGTGCGCAAACTGATGGACGAGGCCGGCCTGCCGCACATGCCAAATCCGAGCCACATCGTGCCGGTGATGGTGGGTGACGCGGCGTTGTGCAAACGCATCAGCGATGAACTGCTGGATCGGTTCTCGCTCTATATCCAGCCGATCAACTACCCCACCGTCCCGCGCGGCACCGAGCGTCTGCGCATCACGCCATCCCCGCTGCACAGCGACGAGGATATCCACATCCTGGTGCAGGCCTTGGGCACGATCTGGGCAACTTTGGGGCTGCAGAGAGCTGCTTAGGTTCCGGAAGTGGTTGACAATCATCCATGAGCGCAGAATGTGACGACCGATCCGTCTTGTCGTGCATGACCCTTTGCGCGAAGTTGGTCGAGCTGGCTGGGACATGACAACACCGAGCGCTGAGTCAAAAGCGAAACGGAAGCGCAACGCAGCTTCGTGGACACAGGACCCTGCTGGGGTCCGTCGCAACATTCTGGATATGGCGCGAGCTGAGTTTGTCGAAAACGGCCTGACAGGTGCACGCGTCGACGAGATCGCCGCCAGGACATCCAGCAGCAAGCGGATGATCTACTATTATTTTGGCGACAAGGAAGGGCTTTACCTCGCCGTCCTCGAGGAATGCTATGCGCAGATCCGCGGCATCGAGATCGAGATGGATCTGGCAACGATGGCGCCGGATGCTGCAATGGCCGCGCTGGTCGGTTTCACCTTCGACTATCATGCCGACCACGAGGATTTCGTGCGGCTGGTGATGGTCGAGAACATCCATCACGCAAAGCACCTCAAGGCGTCTGAGAAGATCGGTGCGCTGAACACATCTGCGATCAGCAAGGTCGCGGAAATCTACGATCGTGGTGTGGCATCCAAGGCTTTCCGGGCGGGCTTGCGGCCCATCGACATCCATCTGAACATGACCGCGCTGAGCTTCTACAATGTCTCGAACCGGGCTTCGATTGCGCAGGTCTTCGGGCATGACATGGCTGCACCCGGCGAGCGTGCTGCCCGCAGGCAGGTGGTGATCGACACCGTGCTGCGCTTCGTCGCGGCCTGAGCCGTGGGTCTGCCTCTTTTTGGTGCTGCCCAGGCTTCTGCCATGCCGATTTGGTGGCTAGGATGAAACCAATCCAACGGGACAGTGGCGACGCATGATCGATCCAATCCTTGCTGAATGGGGCAGCGCGCTGCTGCGCTGGACGCATGTCATCACCGGCATCGCCTGGATCGGCTCGTCCTTCTATTTCATGCATCTCGATGCCACGCTGAAGCCTGCGCCCGGCATCCCGGCTGGCAAGGGTGGTGCTGCCTGGGAGGTGCATGGCGGCGGCTTCTATGAGGTGAAGAAGTATCTCGAGGCACCCAGCCATCTGCCGCAGGAGATGACCTGGCACAAATGGCAGGCCTATTCGACCTGGATCACCGGGTTCTTCCTGCTGGTCTGGGTCTATTATGCGCAGTCGGACCTTTATCTGATCGATCCCGCTGTGCGGGAATTGTCGCCGCTTGCCGCCAGCGCCATCGGCATGGGCGGGCTGCTGCTCGGCTGGCTGGTTTATGACGGTCTTTGCCGTTCCGCGCTGGCCAGGCGCGAGGTCGTGCTGGCAGCCTGCGTCTTCGTCTTTCTGGTGGCCATCACCTATGCCTTCCAGAATCTGTTTTCCGGGCGCGGGGCGCTGATCCATGTCGGCGCGGTCATCGCCACGATGATGTCTGGCAATGTGTTCTTCATCATCATTCCCGGCCAGAAGAAGATCATCGCAGCGCTCACCGCTGGACAGACGCCTGATCCGGCGCTGGGCAAGCGGGCGAAAAT
>JAYWHQ010000321.1:0-3155 GCA_043777655.1 Allobosea sp.
TCGTCCATGAAGCGACCCATGCGAGACTCTGGCGCTGCGGTATAGGCTATGATGAAGCTCTGCGCGCGCGTATTGAAGCGATCTGTGTTCGGCGTGAAATTGCGTTCGCCAACAGACTGCCAGATGGGCAACATATCCGCGAATGGGCTCAGCGCACTTTGGATATCCCACAGGATTTGATGGATGCCGACTTCAAATGGCGAGAGTTGAAGGGCTCCATTCGGCTGTTGCGCCATTTGGGAGTGCCCTCGTTCATAGTGCGGCTTGTGCTCGCAATTCGCTTGCGCCGCGATCCGCAGGACCGTTCTGGAACTACCAAGTAAGCAGTTCTGGACTAATGATGCTCGTCATTCTTCTGACCCGTTGGTCATATCCCATAGATCTGCTCCGTGCCGCCTGATTTCACTACCTGTGCCTTGTCCTTTGCTCACAATGTCAGAGGATAGCGTCCTGTCTTAGAATTTCTGACTCAGTCACCCAGTGTCAACCACCTTGCTCCAATCTCCAAATTAAGTTACACAAAAATATAACAGGAGCGCCCACGCTATGCTGACATCCACACTTCGCACCGTTGGTGGCTCGGTGATGATGGCCATTCCGAAGGCGGTGCTTGAGGTGCTGCACCTTGGCGCCAATGACAAGGTTGCGCTCTCGGTCGAGGATGGGCGGCTTGTGGTCGAGGCGCAGCCGCGCCCGAAATACACATTGGCCGAGTTGCTGGCGCAATGTGACACCGGTGCTGAGGCCTCGGATGACCTGCGCGCCTGGGATTCAACCGAGCCCATGGGCAGCGAGATCATCTGATGGAGCGCGGCGACATCTGGCATGTCGATCTCAACCCGACGAGGGGCCGTGAGCAGGCCAACCCGCGCTATGTTCTTGTTCTGACGCCGCGGGCCTTCAATGCGCTTGGCACGCCGGTTGTCGCGCCGATCACAATGGGTGGAAGCTATGCGCGCGAAGAGGGCTTTGCGGTTTCCCTGTCAGGCGCAGGCACGAATGCTGCGGGTGTGGTCCTGTGTCACCAGTTGCGGGCGCTCGATTTGAAAGCGCGCGGAGCAAAATTCTCGGAGAAAGTACCGGACTTCATCATGGAAGAGGTGCTGGCGCGCGTGCAGCCGCTGTTTGAATAGACGGCGATCACCCCCGCACCCCTACCCCTCCAGCGCATCAATCATCCCCACGCGCGCCGCATGCCTGCCCCCCTCGAACGTGGCGCCAAGAAACGCGTCGACGATGTCGAGGGCCAGCCCTTCGCCGATGACGCGGGCGCCCATCGAGAGCATGTTGGCGTCGTTGTGCTGGCGGATCATGCGGGCCGAGAAGGTGTCGAGGCACACACCACAGCGGATGCCCCTGATCTTGTTCGCCGCCATCATGATGCCCTGGCCGGTGCCGCACAGGATGATGCCGAACCGGCAATCGCCGGAGGTGACAAGCCTTGCCGCTGCCGCGCCGTGCTCGGGATAAGGCGTGCTCTCGGGCTTCTTCGGCCCGATATCGACAACCACCCAGCCTTGCGCGGCAAGATGGGTTGCGATGGCCTGCCGGAGCGGCAGCGCGCTGTGGTCGCTGGAAAGGACGATGCGGCGGTTCACGGTCATGGCTTGGCTGTCCCGGCTCAAAGAAGGCAATCGGCAATCGCGCCTTGTCGCTAGCGCCATCTTGCGTCAGAAGCCAGTGATGATGTCGATCGCGCGCCTGCTTGATCTTCTTGCGCTGCTCAGCGCGCTTGCCGCCGCATGGCTCTGGTTTCGCGCCAGCAGCTTTCACCTGCGCCGGGGAGAGAAGTCAGAAGAGCTGAACTCTCTTGATCTAAACCGCGTCATCCTCGGCATCAACCGCTCGCAGAAGGTGAACCGCAGAGCCGCCATGGCCACCGCGATCTCCGCACTCGCGATCGCGTTCAAGCTCGCACATGATATCCTCATCGCGCTGTGAGCCTTTCAGAAATCTGGAGCGACTTCAGGAATCACGCGCGTCCAGACCTCACCCTTTGATTGCAAACCAGATGACATGGCGCGGCCCCTTGCCATTCGAGCGGGCGCGGACGGTGACCTCCTCCACCTTGAAGCCTGCGCCGACCAGCCGCGCGGTGAAAGCCTTGTCGGGCGCAGCCGACCAGATGGCCAGCACGCCGCGGGCCTTGAGCGCCGCCTTGGCGTGGCCAAGCCCCTGCGCTGAATAGAGCCAGCCATTGCTGTCGCGGGTCAGCCCGTCCGGCCCATTGTCGACATCGAGCAGGATCGCATCATAGCCGCCCTTCGCTTCGCGGATCAGCGCTGCAACATCGCCGCTGAACAGCTTCACGCGTGGATCATCGAGACATCCGGCGGCCAGCTCCGCCATCGGGCCGCGCGCCCAGGCAATGATTTCCGGCACCAGCTCGGCCACTGTCACCTGCGCGTCAGTGCCCAGCGCTGCCAGCGCGGCGCGCAGGGTGAACCCCATGCCATAGCCGCCGATCAGCAGATGCGGCGCTGTGCGCTTGCCCAGCCGTGCGCAGGTCATCACGGCCAGCGCATCTTCCGATCCGCTCATGCGGCTGTTCATCAGCTCGTTGCGGTCCAGCACGATCATGAAGTCGTCCCCGCGCCGGAACAGGCGCAGGTCTTCTGCGCCCGGGGCGACAGCCGTTCCAATCAGTTCACGCGGCTTCATTTGGTCTCCACGCCTGCAGCTTGGGTTGGCATCTCTGCTGCAACATCGGCAGCTTTCCTCGTCGCGCGCCAGATCGCCCAGGCCGCCTGGAAGTTCAACCCGGCCAGGAACACATCCAGTGTATATTCCGGCCAGCGCACCGGGGCGGAGCGGGTGACAAAGGCGAGTGCGGCGAAGGCGGCAGTGCCGATCAGCGCATTGCGGGCAGACAGCCAGGTGGCGAGCACCAGTGCATTGCGGCTCTGGCGGAAGCGGGCGAGCACAGCGACCACAAGCAGCCCGATGGTCATGGCGCTGAGCGCCGAAAAGCCGAGCGGCGCCAACTGGATGGGCCGGGGCGTCACGATCTTGTCCCAGAGGTCATAGAGCGTGTGGAAGCCCGCCAGCGCCATGACACCGCCCACCAGCAGCGCGGCCAGATGCTCGGCCCTGAGCCCGCGCCCGAAGACGATGGCCGCAATGGCATAGAGCACCACGTCATAGCCCCAATCGAG
>JAYWHQ010000322.1:0-3152 GCA_043777655.1 Allobosea sp.
AGCCCGATCTTTGCCAGCGAGATCGCAGCGTAAGTTGCCATCAGGACAAGATGGGCATTGAGCATCCAGCTGTGGCGCAGCCAGGGTTTGGGCTGGAACACGATGACGAACGTGAGAAGGAACAGCGCCAGAGGCACCACCCAAAGGAAGGGCGCAGCGGCAACATCGGTGGAAATATGGGCCGTGACGGCAACAAGAAGTGCTGAAGGCACGAAGGACAGGGCGACCCAGCCCAGCCGCTGCTGGTCACTGGCAGGCGCAGCCCGCTCCGCTGCAATGGTTGAAGCACAGGCAGGACGCTCGCCGATGGCAACAGCTGCGCATCCGGCAATGCCTGCAAGCAGAAGCGCAAATCCCCAGCTCCAGAACGAGGATTGCAGCGACAGCGGCAACACGGGCTCGATCACAAGCGGATAAGCCAGCAGTGCAAGGAAGCTGCCAAAATTCGAGGCGGCATAAAGGAAATACGGATCCCGGGCATGAGGGTGGCCGGAGCGTGCGAACCATGCTTGCAGCAGTGGCCCATTTGCCGCGACGGCAAAGAATGGCAGCCCCACAGACGCGCCAAAGAGCATCACAAGCCAGAGTGCCTCGCCCTGTTCGGGAGGCTGGTTGAAGCCCGCAGCGATGCGGATGGGCAGTGCCGAAGCCAGCACAGCAGCCATCAAGACGATGTGTGTCAGCGCCGCACGGCGTATGCCAAGCCGACTAACAAGAACATGTGCATAGGCATAACCGGCCAGCAGCATGGCTTGGAAGAAAACCATGGCGACGGACCAGACGCCGGGCGAGCCGCCGAGACGGGGCAGAACCATTTTGGTGAAAAGCGGCTGGATGCCGAAAAGCAGAAAGGCCGACAGGAAAATCGTGCCGAGAAAAACAGGCAGCGCCAGCAACAGACGTCGTGCCGTGATAGCATCTATGGACTTGGACGCAGTTTCAGCTGGTGTGATCGACATGGCACTCTCGCAAAAATGGCGAGATCACCATGGCGCAAACTGCTTAAAGCACCGTGACTGTGCCGCCCTGCCCTTTGCGGCCATAAACGACATCGGCGCGCGCCTCGAATGCCTCGGCGAACTTGCGAAAGGCACGGTCAAACATCGTGCCCATCAGCAGTCCGAGCATGCGGCTGGCAAATTCATAGGTGATGAAGAAGCCAATTTCGCATCCTCCATTCTTCTCGACAAAGCTCCATCGGTTCTCGAGATGGCGGAAAGGGCCATCGATATACTCGACCAGGATCTTGTTTTTGGCAGGATCCAGCGTCACGCGACTGGTGAAGGTCTCTCGTAACGCCTTGTAGCCGACGGTCATGTCGGCGACGAGCACCTCGGTGCCGCCCTCGCCTGTCGTGCGGCGGCGCACAGCCAGCCCTTCGCAAAGCGGCAGGAACTCAGGGTAACGCGCAACATCGGCCACCAGCGCGAACATCTCGACGGGCGAGTGGGCCACCTGACGCGTGGTGCGGAAGCTTGGCATCTCAGCCCGGAATGCCCGAAAGGCTTGTCGGCGCGCCGACGACGAGTGCCTGCACATCACGGCGCGAATGAAGAAAAACCACGTTTGCACCGGTCTGCAGTTGACTGATGGCTGTCATGATCTTCGGGAAATAGTCGCGCCTGAAATTCCAGACATAGCGCACGAATGGCCAGTCATAGCGCTCGATACAGCCCTCGCCCATATCGGGGCGCTGCTGGCCCCAATAGCGCAATGGTCGCGACAGAATGCCCCACATGCAAACGAGCCGTGGCAGATCAAGCACGATGATCGCATCAGCGCGCGGCATGCGCAGATCGAAGGTGCTGGCATAGTTGCCATCCATCACCCAGGCCTCTCGCGCAGCCAGCATCTCGACCGTCGCGCGCCAGTTCGCCCGCGCAGGTTCTTTCCAACCCGGCAGCCAGTATTCCCGGTCAAGATGGATCAGTGGAAGCTGCAACTTGTCTGAGAGCGCGCGCGCCAGCGTGCTTTTGCCGGCGCCCGAACAACCGATGACAAGGATGCGCTGCGCCGTCACGAGAGCCTCAGCGCCCGGCCTTGGCCGCGCGCGCCGCAACCAGCTTGGCGAAATCCTCGCCCGCATGGTGCGAGGAGCGCGTCAACGGCGTGGACGACACCATCAGGAAGCCCTTCACATAGGCCACTGTCTCGAAGCTCTTGAACTCGTCTGGCGTAACGAACCGGATCACTGCGTGGTGCTTGCGCGAGGGTGCGAGATACTGCCCGATGGTGATGAAATCGACATTGGCGGAGCGCAGATCATCCATCAGCTGGAGCACCTCGTTGCGCTCCTCGCCCAGGCCGACCATGATTCCGGACTTGGTGAAGATGGTCTGGTCCAGCTCCTTGACCTTCTGCAGCAGCCGCATCGAATGGAAATAGCGCGCGCCGGGGCGCACCTTCAGATAGTTCGAGGCGACCGTCTCCAGATTGTGGTTGAACACATCTGGGCGTGCCGCGACCACCACCTCAAGCGCGCCATCCTTGCGCAGGAAATCCGGCGTCAGGATCTCGATGGTCGTGTTCGGCGAGGCTTTGCGTATCGCGCGGATAACTTCGGCAAAATGCTCGGCGCCGCCATCAGCCAGATCATCCCGGTCGACAGATGTGATGACCACATGCTCCAGCCCGAGCTTGGCCACCGCATCGGCCACCTTGCGCGGCTCATCAGCATCAAGCGCCTGCGGCACACCGGTCTTGACGTTGCAGAAAGTGCAAGCGCGCGTGCAGGTGTCGCCCATGATCATGAACGTGGCGTGCTTCTTCTCCCAGCATTCGCCGATGTTGGGGCAGCCAGCCTCCTCGCAGACGGTGACCAGCCCCTCGGCCTTCACGATGCGGTTGGTCTCGGCCCATTTCGGGGAGCCCGGCGCTTTCACCCGAATCCAGTCCGGCTTGCGCAGGATCGGGTTTTCCGGCCGCTTCTGCTTCTCGGGATGGCGCAGAGGCTCGGCACCGTCCTTGGCAAGGCTGGCGCGCGGATCGCGGTTGAGAAGATCGAGAACGGTTGTCATCACTGTTCCTCTAGATAGGGCCTTGCCCTCAAGCAATCCAGCGGGCGAGCAGCACAACCGCCATGGCGCCAATTGCCGCAACCAGCACCTTGTCGAGCCAGGGATGGCCGACGCTGATGCGCCAACCCAGTTTTT
>JAYWHQ010000323.1:0-3128 GCA_043777655.1 Allobosea sp.
CGTCGATGGCGGCAGAATAGGAGGCAAGGTAGCGATCCGCATCGTCCTGCGTGCGGGCGCCTTCGCCCAGCATGTCGAAAGAGTAGCGGTAGAGCTTCCCAGCGCCGGAGCGGGCGCGCTTCAGCGCCTCCTCGATGGTCTGGCCCAGCACGAAATGGTTGCCCATCACCTTCATCGCCTGGCGGGTCGCGGTGCGCACCGTCGGGAGACCCAGCCGCTTGGCCAGCTGGCCAATGATGCTGTCTGGTGTCTCGCCAGGCTGGATGATGCGCGCCGTGATGCCCAGCGCCCAGGAGGATGCCGAGATGAGGAAGGCGTCAGATTTGGCCTCATGATGGGCGAAATCGCCCTGGCCCAATTTGTCCTCGATGAGCTGATCGGCGGTCTTGCCGTCCGGCACGCGCAAGAGCGCCTCGGCCAGCACCATGAGGGCCAGCCCCTCCTTGGAGGAGAGCGAGTATTCCCGCAGCAATTCCTCGACACCGCCCAGGCCCACGCGCTGGTTGCGAATGGCCCCGATGAGCGCGGAAGCCCGCGCCTCGATTCGCTGGCGTGCCTCTGGCGTGCGGCTGGCGTCTGCCAGCAGGCGCGCAGCGATGGCTGCATCTGCCTCGGCATAGGGCGCGGAAAAGGCGGCGTGCGGCTGGGAAACGGTCATGAAAA
The DNA here is from genome assembly GCA_043777655.1 of Allobosea sp. Classification (GTDB taxonomy): domain Bacteria; phylum Pseudomonadota; class Alphaproteobacteria; order Rhizobiales; family Beijerinckiaceae; genus Allobosea. The sequence continues at coordinate 664 of JAYWHQ010000323.1, forward strand.
CGGGCTCCGGAGAACGTAACGGGTTGTTATGCAGAATTATGCGTCTTGCACCGCATTTCAACCTCTGATTTAAGGCAACCAATTCAGATTGCGTTGCAGTTCCTGTCTTTGACGGAGATATTCACTATGCTCGACCGCGTTGACCGCCGTCTTCTCTCCATGCTGCAGGCCGATGGTCGGATGGCGGCTGTCGAACTGGCGGACCAGGTGGGCCTCTCGCCGACCGCCACAGGCGAGCGTCTGAAGCGGCTGACGCGCGAGGGCTACATCACCGGTTTTGGTGCCAGACTCGACGCGCACAAGCTCGGGCTCGATCTGCTGGTGTTTGTCGAGGTCTATCTCGACAAGACGACACCTGATGCGTTTGACCGGTTTGCAGCAGCCGTGCGGCGTGCGCCCGAGGTGCTGGAATGCCACATGGTGGCGGGCGGGTTCGACTATCTGGTCAAGACGCGGGTGGCCGATATGGCAGCCTATCGCCGTTTTCTGGGCGATGTGCTGCTGGCGCTGCCGGCTGTGCGCGAAACCCGCACCTATGCCGTGATGGAAGAGGTGAAGACGGACGGGCCGCTGCCGGTTTGAGAGGTCTGCCAGTCCTGAGACACAAAAGAGGCCGGTCCTTGCGGACCGGCCTCATGTGTTGCACAAAATATGGGTGTCCTAGCCGATTTTCGGTTCGACCGGCTTCTCGTCCTTGGTCTTCCAGAGCGAGTAGAAGATGCCGCCCAGGATGAGCGCCAGCGTGACACCCAGCGAGATGGCGGGATCAAGCTTGCCCACAAGCTGGTTCCAGAAGATCTTCAGACCGATGAAGACCAGAACCATGGCCAGCGCGAACTTCAGATAATGGAAGCGGTGCACCATGGCGGCCAGCGCGAAATAGAGCGCGCGCAGGCCGAGGATGGCCATGATGTTGGCGGTATAGACGATGAAGGTGTCGGTGGTGATCGCGAAGATCGCGGGCACGGAATCGACCGCGAAGATCAGATCGGCGATGTTGATGACGACGAGCGCCAGGAAGAGCGGCGTGGCCCAGAGCACGGTCTTGCCGGTGACCGTGTCAGGCTGGCGCACAAAGAACTTCTCGTTGTGAAGCTCGTCCGTGACGCGCATGCGCTTCTTCATGAAACGCACGACGGGGTTCTTCGAGATGTCGGGATCCCCTTCCGGCACGAACAGCATCTTGATGCCTGTGCCGATCAGGAAGGCGCCGAAGATGAAGAGCACCCAGCTGTATTCCTGCACCAGTGCGGCACCGACCGCGATCATCAGGCCGCGCAGGACGATCACGGCAATGATGCCCCAGACCAGCGCGCGATACTGATATTTGCGCGGAATGGCGAAGAACCCGAAAATCATCGAGATGACGAAGACATTGTCGATGGACAGCGCTTTTTCGATGAAGAAGCCGGTGAAGAAGGTGATGCCGGCATGTGTCCCGTCGCTGGTGACGAGGTACCCAGCATTGTAGGCCCACCAGACGGCGGCGCCATAAAGACATGAGAAGCCGAAATAGAAGGCCGAAAGCCACAGGCTTTCGGAAATGCCCATTTCCTTGTCGTCCTTGTGCCAGACGCCAAGATCGAACGCGAGAAGGGCGAAGACGATGGACAGGAAGCCTGTCCACATCCAGATGGGCTTGCCGAGCCACTCGGCAAAAAAGAATTCAGGCATGAGATTGATCCCGGGCTGATGTTGCTGAAGTCAAGCATCGGCTCCGACATCACGAACGCGCAAACCTGCGCGAGCCGCCAGAGGGGCCCGGTCACCGATCATGGCGATATGGTGGCGGAAGACGGCAATTCAAGGCGCCTAAATCACTCAGTAAAAATGGTCATTGTTGTGTGACACAGCGACCGCATGAAACATGCCGAAGCAATCCAGCCCTTGGGATGTTCAGGTTTTTCACAGTCTTCCTCAAAAAATCGGCAAATTTCTCTTGCAGGCACAGCTGGAATGCCGTCAAATTTGGTGGAACAAACGGCTCAATTGTCCCGCTCTTCGCGCTGATGCAGTTTTTGGCGCGAGCGGGACTGAGAGCCAGAACGACATTTTCCCAGGGAGTTTTTCGATGCCAGTCGCCGCTCTTTCCCGCATCTCGCGTCGTGCCCTGATGGCCGCCCTGGCTTGCGTCGCATTGACTGCTGCCTCCGTGCCCGCGCAGGCGCAGACCGCGATCCGGATGACGCTTGACTGGCGCTTTGAGGGCCCGTCCGCGCTGTTCCTGATGGCTCTGGAAAAGGGTTACTTCAAAGCCGAAGGGCTTGATGTGACCATTGACACGGGCAACGGCTCGCGCGAGGCGATCCCGCGCGTGGCGTCCGGCACCTATGATGTCGGCTTCGGTGATGTGAACTCGCTGATCCGCTTCCGCGACGAGAACCCGTCCGTCGATCTCAAGTCGGTCATGATGATCTATGACAAGCCGCCTTTCTCGATTGTCGGCCGCAAGAGCCGTGGCATCA
>JAYWHQ010000324.1:0-3128 GCA_043777655.1 Allobosea sp.
CGCGCCGACCGGGTCGATGCCGAAGGTGATCGGCAGCAGCATCGCGATGGTGGCAATCGGGCCAACGCCCGGCAGCACGCCGATCAGCGTGCCGACAAAGCAGCCCGCGAAACACAAGGCCAGGTTCTTCAGCGAGAGTGCGACGCCGAAACCCAGCGAGAGGTTGGAAATCATGTCACCCATGGTCTCAGACTCCCAGCAGCCAGGGGGCCAGCGGGATCGGCAGACCCAGCAGGTATTTGAACAGAATGGCGCAGGCCGCCGTCATGCTCGCGGCGAAGATCAGGATCTCCTTCCACTTCATGTCTTCGGCGGCGAGGCCAGAAACCATGATGACCAGCGGGCCGGCCACCAGAAGGCCAAGCGAGGGAATCTTGAGGGGTCCGAGATCAAAGCCGCGTATGGTGAGCCCGAACAGACAGGCGCCGCCCAGCACGAGAAGGATGCCTCTGGTCGACCAGCCTTCCAGCTTCGGCCCGTCCCAGCGGAATGAGTTGAGGCACATCAGCAGCCCCAAACCCAAGCAGATCACGGCAAACGACTTCGGCAGCATGCCCGGGCCCATCGAACGCAGGGTGCCCAGCGGCAGCTCATAGCCCAGCACAAAGGCGAGAAGCCCGAGCACGATCATGAAAATCCCCGCTCTCATATCCTGCGGGGAGCGGATGCGCAGCCCGCCTCCGCCATCTGACATCTGACTCATGCTCGGCCTCTCTTGCTTGTCGCTTGCGATGAATGGCGCGCCCTGTCTGCGGATGTCAGGGGCGGGAACGGCAGAATGTTGGTTTCATCCATCAATGTCACGCTTTCGCGCAGGATGGCGATGAAATCATCGCGCGCCGTCAGACGCTGCAAGGGGCGCCAGGCGACGCCAACCATTGCGCCTGGCTGCGGCGGATCCAGCATCATGCCCTTGAGACGGCGCATGGTGACACCGGGAAAAGACAGGCGTGACACCCAGTCTGGCGCCAGCGCCAGGCCAAGGCCGGCCGCCACCGCCGACATCATGGCCGGCTTCTCGGTTGCCTCGATCACGACATTGGGCACCGTGCCGATGCTCTCGAAATAAGCCATCACCAGATCATAGGCATAGGGCCGGATGCGCTTGGAGGGGATGACGAACGGCTCGTTGGCCAGGTCGGCCATGGTCAGCGCCTCGCGCAGCGCGAGCGGGTGCTTCTCGTTGAGCACGACCAGCGGGCGTTCCACGCGCAGCACCTCATAGGCACAATCCCCCGTCTTGCGCGGCGGACGGGTCAGCGCCAGATCGAGCTTGCCAGTCTCCAGCATCTGCATGAGGGGCGCGGTCATGGCCTCGACAAACTTGACCTCGACACTCGGATGCAACGCACGAAATGTCACCAAAGCCTGCGGCAGGAAGCTGGAGGACGCGGAATCGATGGCACCGATGCGCAAGAGTTTGCCCGACGAGAGCGACGCCTCGCGCACCAGTCGCGATGCGCGCTCCATCCGCACCAGAATGCCCTTGGCTTCTTCCAGCAGCACAAGACCTGCGCGCGTCAGCGAGGCTTGCCGCGTGGTGCGGGTGAGCAGCGTCACGCCGAGCTCGCTTTCGAGGCCACGGATCTGGCGCGAGAGCGCGGGCGGCGCCAAGGCAAGCCGCTCGGCAGCGCGACCGAAATGCAGCTCTTCAGCAACCGCGATGAAGCAGCGCAGCTGGCGGATATCCATGGCGTCGTCCCCCCTGGATTGCGTGCCGTTGCTCGGCATCTTCCAGTTATCGTCTGTGATTTACTGCCCGAACTTGATCGCAGTTGCGAGTGCATTTCAATTCATAATCAAAATGCAATAATCCGACGGTCGGCGTCAATGCCGAAGTGAAGCACTTTGCCTGCCGAGATTGCGACGCTGGGCCGCCAATTGATTGCACCGGATTGTGCAATAGTTTTCATGCATCAAACGGCGAAGGACACGGTAGAACTGCAAGACACTTGGCAATCCTGTGAATTGCCGGATCTGGATCACACGGTTTGGCCATCTCCCCCATTATTGTCGAGCGCGCGCCGCAGGACAGCCTTTTTCCGGGCTTCCGGCTTCTGGATGTGGCCACATCCGGTGCCATGATCCGCGTGCGGATTGGCGGCGAGGGTCCGCCCCTGCTGTTGCTCCACGGCTATCCGCAGACGCATGCACTCTGGCACAAGGTGGCGGCCATCCTGCAGGAAAGCTACACGCTGGTCTGCGCCGATCTGCGTGGTTATGGCGACAGCTCCAAGCCTGCCTCGACGCCTGACCATGCGCCCTATGCCAAGCGCGAAATGGCGCGTGACATGGTGGAGGTGATGGCCGCGCTCGGGCATGAGCGCTTCATCATCGCAGCACATGATCGTGGGGCGCGCGTCGCACACAGGCTCGCGGCGGATCATCCCGGCAGGGTTTTGAAGCTGGCGACACTCGACATTGCGCCGACGCGTGAGATGTATGCCAACACCACCGACGCCTTTGCCCGCGCCTATTGGCACTGGTTCTTCCTGATCCAGCCTGCCCCTTTTCCGGAGCGACTCATCGGCCATGACCCGGAAGCTTACTGGCGCAAGAAGTGCGGCTCGGGCTCGGCGGGTCTCGCGCCCTTCGCGCCGGAAGCGCTGGCGCATTATCTGCGCTGCTTCAGCGATCCTGCCACCATCCATGCCAGCTGCGAGGATTATCGCGCCGCCGCCACCATCGACATTGTCCATGATAATGAGGACGGTGACCGCAAGATCGAGATGCCGCTGCTGGCACTCTGGGGCGCCAACGGCATCATCGGCAAGTGCTTTGATCCACTCGCCCTCTGGCGCCTGCGCGCCAGCAATGTGCGCGGCCATGCCTTGCCCGGCGGGCACTATCTCGCCGAGGAGCTGCCCGACGAGGTGGCCCGAGAATTTCACAACTTTTTTGGAGGAACACCATGACCCGCACAAACCGCGTCCATCGCATCGCCGTCATCGCCGGGGACGGCATTGGCCAGGAGGTCATGCCTGAGGGCGTGCGCGTTCTGGAGCAGGCCGCCAAGCTGCACGGCTTCGAGGTGCAGCTCGATCACTTCGATTTCGCCTCCTGCGACTATCACGACAAGCACGGCAAGATGCTGCCGGATGACTGGAAGGAGCAGATCGGCGGCCATG
>JAYWHQ010000325.1:0-3127 GCA_043777655.1 Allobosea sp.
TTCCTTCACGCGCACAAGGAAGGTCACGGCTTCCTTGCCGTCGATGATGCGGTGGTCATAGCTGAGCGCCAGATACATCATCGGGCGGATGACGATCTGCCCGCCGACCACGACCGGGCGATCCTGGATCTTGTGCATGCCCAGAATGGCCGATTGCGGCGCGTTCAGGATCGGCGTCGACATCAGCGAACCATAGACGCCACCATTCGAGATGGTGAAGGTGCCGCCCTGCATATCCTCGATCTTGAGGGCGCCATCGCGTGCCTTCTTGCCGAGATCGCCAATCGTCTTCTCGACACCGGCAATCGACAGCAGATCGCAATTGCGGACCACGGGCACGACCAGGCCCTTGTCGGTGCCGACAGCCACCGCGACATGGTAATAATTCTTGAAGACCATGTCCGTGCCGTCGATCTCGGCATTGACGGAAGGGATTTCCTTCAGCGCCTGCACGCAGGCCTTCACGAAGAAGCCCATGAAGCCCAGCTTCACGCCATGCTTCTTCTCGAACATGTCCTTGTACTGGTTGCGCAGCGCCATTACCGTCGACATGTCCACCTCGTTGAAGGTGGTGAGCATGGCGGCTGTGTTCTGCGCATCCTTGAGGCGGCGCGCGATGGTCTGGCGCAGCTTGGTCATTTTCACGCGCTCCTCGCGCGAGGCATCATCAACGGCAGAAGGCGCACGCACCTGGACAGGCACAGGAGCAGCGACAGCCGCCGCTGCAGGAGCAGGCGGGTTGGCGATGGCGGCCAGCATGTCGCCCTTGGTGACACGGCCATCCTTGCCGGAAGCGGCAACATCTGCCGGGTTGACGCCAGATTCAGCTGCCAGACGTGACACGGCCGGGCCGGAATCGCTGGCCTTCGCAGCAGGAGCCGCCGCTGGCTTGATTTCGCTTTCGCCTGCGATCTGCGCGGTTTTCGCCTGCGCTTCCCTGCCGGTCGCGGCACCTGAAGGGCCAGCCGCCTGCGCCACGGCCTCGGGCTTGGCGGCTTCAGCCTTGGGCGTTGCCACAACCGTGCCGCCGGCAGCCGAAATCATGCCCAGCAGCGCGTTGACGCCAACCGTCTCGCCTTCCTTGGCAACGATCTCGCCCAGCACGCCGGAGGATGGCGCATTGACCTCAAGCGTCACCTTGTCGGTTTCCAGCTCCACCAGCGGCTCGTCGGCCTTCACGGCCTCACCAGCCTTCTTGAACCACTTGCCGATGGTGGCTTCGGAGACGGATTCACCAAGGGTCGGAACGCGGATTTCGGTCGCCATGTCAGGCCTCTTTTCAGTCAGGTTCAGCGATAACGCCCGGAAGGGCCGAATGTCTCAATTGCAACGAGGTGCGTCGGGAAAAGTTGCGTCAGGCAGCGTAGGCTTCGTCCATGAAGGCTTTCAGTTGCGCCAGATGGCGCGACATCAGGCCCGTCGCCGTGGCGGCAGAAGCAGGTCGGCCAACATAGCGCGGGCGCTTCACCTTGGAACCGGCATGGCCGAGCACCCATTCCAGATAGGGCTCGACAAAGGTCCAGGAACCCATGTTCTTTGGCTCTTCCTGGCACCAGACCACATCAGCCCCCTTGAAGCGTGAAAGCTCCTGCGCCAGCGACTTCAGCGGGAAAGGATAAAGCTGCTCGACGCGCAGCAGATAGACATCATCCACCCCGCGCTTCTCGCGCTCCTCCAGCAGATCGAAATAGACCTTGCCGGAGCACAGCACGACGCGGCGGATCTTGGCATCCTTGACCAGCTTCACCCCGGCGCGACCGTTTTCGGCGTCATCGCGCAGCACGCGGTGGAAGAACGAGCCTTCGGCAATATCGGAGAGATCGGAGACACAGCGCTTGTGACGCAGCAGCGACTTCGGCGTCATGATGATGAGCGGCTTGCGGAAGTCGCGCTTCAGCTGGCGGCGCAGGATGTGGAAATAGCTTGCCGGTGTCGAGCAATTCGCCACCTGCATGTTGTCTTCCGCGCACATCTGCAGGAAGCGCTCGAGACGGGCCGAGGAATGCTCCGGCCCCTGCCCCTCATAGCCATGCGGCAGCAGGCAGACGAGACCTGACATGCGCAGCCACTTGCGTTCGCCTGACGAGATGAACTGGTCAAACAGCACCTGCGCGCCATTGGCGAAATCGCCGAACTGTGCTTCCCAGCATGTCAGTGCATTGGGTTCCGACAGCGAGTATCCGTATTCGAAGCCCAGCACCGCCTCTTCCGAGAGCATCGAGTTGATGACTTCATAGCGCGACTGGCCCTCGCGGATATGGTTCAGCGAGGTGTGGCGGCCTTCGGTCTCCTGGTCGATCAGCACCGAGTGACGCGACGAGAAAGTGCCGCGCTCGCAATCCTGACCCGACAGGCGCACCGGGTGGCCATCCAGCAGCAACGAGCCGAAGGCCAGCGATTCAGCTGTCGCCCAGTCAATGCCGGAGCCAGCCTCGACGGCCTTCTTTCGGTTTTCCAGAAACCGCTGGATCGTCTTGTGGACATTGAAGCCAGCGGGCACGCTGGTGATCTTGTCGTTGATGAGCTTCAAGGTTTCGACCGGCACCCCGGTCGCACCACGGCGCGGATCATCCTCATCGGACTTGATCGCCTTCATCCCGGCCCAGCGGCCATCGAGCCAATCGGCCTTGTTGGGCTTGTAGGCCTGGCCGGCCTCGAACTCGATCTCGAGCCTGGCCTTCCAGTCAGCGCGCAGGGCATCGAGCTCGCCATCCACGATCGTGCCTTCCGCCAGCAGCTTGGCGGCATAAAGCTCCAGCGTCGACTTGTGGCCACGGATTTTCTTGTACATCAGCGGCTGGGTGAAGCCCGGCTCATCACCCTCATTATGGCCAAAGCGGCGATAGCAGAACATGTCGACCACGACCGGCTTGTGGAACTTCTGCCGGAACTCGATGGCGACCTTTGCGGCAAAAACCACCGCCTCCGGATCATCGCCATTCACATGGAAGACCGGCGCTTCGACCATCTTCGCCACATCGGAAGGATAGGGCGAGGAGCGCGAATAACGCGGGTAGGTGGTGAAACCGATCTGGTTGTTGATGATGAAATGCACCGAGCCGCCGGTGCGGTGGCCCTTGAGCCCTGACAGGCCCAGACACTCCGCCACAACGCCCTGGCCGGCAAA
>JAYWHQ010000326.1:0-3124 GCA_043777655.1 Allobosea sp.
GTTCGCAGGCACTCGACCATCGGATACGTCAGCCCGGTTGAGTTCGAAAACAAGGTGGGGTTAGCTTAACCCAGTGTCCACGAAACTGGCAGCAGGCCAATCATAGGGGATCTGCTTCCTGCACCCCTTTGGTCGTCCACCTCGATTGCCGCCCATGCCTTTCTGAAAGCGCGTGTGAAGAGGCGGCTTGCCGCGCCCGACCTTGTAGGGCTCGTCGTCTCCTGCTTCGTCCTCAGACACGGCCAAACCTCTTCGGCCATTTCAGGGAGTTTGGGTCTCGGGTCCAGGCGCCGACAAGTAGCTTTTCGCTATCAGAGAGGTGGCTCAGCGACCGGCGCTGCAGAGCCATCTGGACTGCCCAGGGCTCCAGAAGCAGAAACGGAAGGTCTGACGTTGCCCCCAAGTTTCATCCAGTTCTGAGTTCGCTCTGAGGGTTGGATTTTGGGTTTGCGTTGATGGGAGCGTCGGGATCTGGCGCGGAGCCTTTGACGGAGCGCAGCGCCAGATCACGGCGCGGGTGGAAGGTTGCGGCAAAGGCTGATGGCGTCTGCCAGTCCAGTTTCGCGTGTGGGCGGGTGCTATTGTAATCAGTGCGCCAAATCGCCAGTGTGGCACAGGCCTGCGCCAAGGCGGTGAACAGCGTCTCGTTCAGAAACTCATCGCGCAGCCGCCCATTGAAGCTCTCGATGAAGCCGTTCTGCATTGGCTTGCCCGGCACGATATAGTGCCACTCGACCTTGGCCTTCTCCGCCCAGTCAAGGATGGTGTTGGACGTGAACTCGGTCCCGTTGTCGCTGACGATCATCTTGGGCTTGCCGCGGGAGGCGATGAGTTGATCCAGCTCACGCGCCACCCGCACGCCGCCAAGCGAGGTGTCCGCCAGCAGCGCCAGGCATTCGCGCGTGCAATCATCGACGATGATCAGAATACGGAAGCCGTGGCCAGCTATGGCAAGCCGGAGATCTTCAATACCTATCATGGCAGCCAGCCCACCAGCACGGCCTTCACGGGTCCGCTGATCACCAGCGACAACGTCTTCCTCAGATCAAGTCCGAGGATTTAATACATCTGGAGGAGTGTCAAATACGAGAAGGTCTATCTGAATGCCTACGCCAATGTGCCGGAGGCCCGCGCCGCCATCGGGAAGTATTGGGACCTCTACAACGGCCGGAGAGAAAATCAAAGTCTGTGTCGGCAGACGCAACGTCAGGCCTACCTATATAAGTTGCCGCCAATACTTTTTCTGCATGACAGAAGGCAAAAATTACTTACAAAACTGCCTCGGACTGTTCAAACAAGCTGAGCCACCTCTCCAGACCCTCAAGAACCGCATCTTGCTCACCAACCACTGCCTGGCGATCTTGACGGCGGATCAGCGCCTTCGTCGAGCACTGCAACCATGCCCGTTACCATGAGAGCCTCGACAATCTCACCCCGGCCGATGTCTACTTCGGACGGGCAAAGACAATCCTCGACGAGCGCCAGCGCATCAAGCGCGAAACGCTCAAACACAGACGCTTGCAGCATCACCTGCATGCCGCTTGAACTCTAACCCTGATGAGCCAGAGCCTCCCTTCGAAAACCGCCTGAATTGTCCCAAATGATCTGATGACGGACACGGCGCTCACCCGGCACATTCATGATGACCATGGCATCAGCACCCAGCGGAGCAGGGCCACACTGATCGAAAGCGACAACCAGAGTCCGAGCGCATTGCCTCATGCAAGGCAGCGCGCAGCCCGATCCACGAGACATAGGCAAACGAGAGTCCGATCAGCTGCACGCCGACCAGCGCCATGCTCTTGAAAAAAGACTGACGCTCCGGCGACCAGATCTTGCATGGTGCGCACAATGTCATCGTGGAACGAATCCTTGAGCAGATAGCCTGAGGCGCCCACCTGGATGGCTGCCGCGACGCTGTCCTCATCGCCCAGCACGGAAATCACCATGATCTCGCAGTTGGGCAGGCGTCGCCGCGCTTCGCGGATCAGGGCCAGTCCATTCCCGTCCGGGAGGCGTCAATCGGTGAGCAGGACATCGGGTGCCTGCCCGAGCCCGTCCATCGCTTCGGCGAGGGTTCCGGCCGATGAAACCGAAAAATCGGGCGGTCGGGCCAGCGCAGTGCAAAGCCACTCGTGCGTGGGCACGTCATCCTCGTCCAGCAGGATGTGGATCGTACGATGGGGCTGAAGCAGTCCCGGTTGTGCGATGTCCACAAGCGCCCTGTTCATTGTTGAAGCATGTCCGCAGCAGCCTGCCTTCAGCAGCAGAACATCGCAAAACCTGCATCTGTCGTGCGATATTCATGGTGGCATGTAGGGTCATGTTAGTGTCGAGTATCGACAGCGTGATCTGCCGGACCACATGTGGCGGCAAAAAGTCCATTTGCAGGACGCCTGCAGTTGTTCTGACTGCTGGCAGGAGGACAGTCATTCAATCGCGCGGGCGCGGGCGCGAGATGCCGATGCCGACGGGCCGACGGCCATTTCCGGGATGTTTCGGATCCGGGCCCCAGATCGCCTGATAGGTGTCAAAGGCGCGACCGGCCCGCTGCAGCAGCGCGAAGGCCAGAGCGAGGCAGAGCCACCAGGCGCCAATGCCCAGCCACATCCACATGGGCGCATTGGCGCGCCACATGCCGGTGATGATCGCGCCGGTCGCGATGGCAAGCGCCAGATAACCGCCGATCTTGTGGAGATATTCGAAGGCCAGGCGGCGTCGCGTCATGTCGTAGTGGTCGCCGTGCAGCGAGCCATCGGCATGGGGGTCGGTCGGCCCGCCCTTGCTGCCGCGAAACCAGCCGCCGAGAAATTGTCCGCAGGCGAGGGCCACCACAGCCCACCCGAAAATCGCGTGTGTGCCACTGGCACCAAGCTGCATGAGGCCGCGCAGCACAAGCGCCAGACCAGCAAGTGTCAGCGCACCGGCAGCATAATGCACGATGCGGTGCGTCAGCCACCAGGCATTGCTGTCAAGCATGCGTGGCCAATCCTGGCCGGGCAGGATCTTGAAGAAGCGCGCTGCGAGCACGCCGACAGGCACCAGAAAGCCCCAGGCGAGCGTCATGCTTCGGCCATGCCAGGCGACAGCCTCGCTGACGGCGTGCACCCTGCCAGCATCAATG
>JAYWHQ010000327.1:0-3121 GCA_043777655.1 Allobosea sp.
GCGCGGGGTTGATGACACGAAGTCGGGCTGATCTGCGCCTCATGGCGCAGATCGCCAGTTTTCAGGCGCGCGCGAATGTCTCGTCAAAGGCGTAGCCCGTACCGCGCACTGTCCGCAGCGGGTCCTTCAGTCCAGGAGGCGTCAGGGCCTTGCGCAGACGGCCGACATGCACATCAACCGTGCGCTCATCGATATAGACATCGCGACCCCACACAGCATCGAGCAATTGCGCGCGCGAGAACACGCGGCCCGGGCTCTGCATGAGGAACTCAAGCAAACGGAACTCGGTTGGGCCAAGGTGCAACTCCGAGCCCTCGCGTCGGACCCGGCGTGTATTCCGGTCCAGCTCGAGGTCACCCATCGCCAGCAAACCTGCGATATGGCCAGGCTTCGAGCGCCGCAGCAGTGCCTGCACGCGTGCAACAAGTTCAGGCAGCGAGAAAGGCTTGACCACGTAATCATCGGCGCCAGTCGCAAGACCGCGCACGCGCTCACCTTCCTCACCGCGCGCTGTCAGCATGATGATCGGCACACGCTCGGTGTCGCGCCGTGCCCGCATGCGGCGGCAAAGCTCGATGCCCGAGAGGCCCGGCAGCATCCAGTCCAGCAGCACCAGATCCGGCACATGATCCCTGAGGTGAAGCTCCGCCTCATCCCCGCGCGAAACGGAGTCCACCTCGAAGCCTTCGGCCTCGAGATTGTAGCGCAGCAGCAGCGTGAGCGGCTCCTCGTCCTCGATGATCAGGATCCGCGCTGCCATCAGCCGCCTGCCACCGCATCAATCTGGATGTTGGTCGTCTCGGATTTGGGACGATCAAAATCAGGAGCGGCGCCTGTCACGAGATAATGGATGGTTTCGGCGATATTCGTCGTGTGGTCGCCGATACGCTCGACATTCTTGGCGCAGAACAGAAGATGCGTGCAGAAGGTGATGTTGCGCGGATCTTCCATCATGTATGTCAGCAGTTCGCGGAACAGCGAGGTGTAGAGTGCATCGATTTCATTGTCGCGCGCCCAGACAGCCATGGCCTTCTGCTCGTCATTGCGGGCATAGGCGTCCAGGACGTCCTTGAGCTGGGCCTGCACCAGCCGGCTCATGTGATCGAGACCGACGACGGCCTTCTGAGGCGGCTGGAACTGTCCGTTGATGGCGACAGCGCGCTTGCTGATGTTCTTCGCCAGATCACCGATCCGCTCGATGTCGCTGGCAAGGCGCATGGCCGAAATCAGCTCGCGCAGATCGACGGCCAGTGGTTGCCTGCGGGCGATGGTGAGCACGGCCCGCTCTTCGATGTCACGCTGGAGCGCGTCGAGCCGCTGGTCCGACGCAATCACCTTCTGCGCAAGTTTGGTATCACCACGCACGAGGGCGACGGTCGAGTCGCCCAGCATACGCTCGGACATGCCACCCATCTCCGCCAGACTGCGGCGAAGGCCTTCGAGGTCGGCATCATAGGAACGGACAATGTGTTCGGTCATGGCATGAATCCTGGGTTCGATCAGCCGAAGCGGCCGGTCACGTAATCCTGGGTCTGGCGCTTGGAAGGCGTCATGAAGATCTTGTTCGTCTCGTCAAACTCGATCACCTCACCGAGATACATGAAGGCAGTGTATTGCGAGATACGCGCAGCCTGCTGCATGTTGTGTGTGACGATCACGATCGTGAAGTCAGCCTTGAGCTGCTCCAGCAGATCCTCGATCTTGCCCGTCGAGATCGGATCAAGCGCCGAGGTCGGCTCGTCGAAAAGGATCACTTCCGGCTTCTGGGCAATCGTGCGCGCAATGCACAGACGCTGCTGCTGGCCGCCCGAAAGGCCCATGCCCGAGGTCTTCAGCTTGTCCTTCACTTCATCCCAGAGAGCGGAACGGCGAAGCGCGGCCTCGACACGGTCGTCGAGCTCGGACTTGGGCGGCTTCTCATACAGGCGCACACCGAAGGCGACGTTGTCATAGATCGACATCGGAAACGGCGTGGGCTTCTGGAAGACCATGCCGATCCGCGAACGAAGCTCGTTCACATCAACCTGCGAAGAAATCACGTTGCGGCCATCCAGCAGCACTTCGCCGGTGGCGCGTTGTTCCGGATAGAGCGAGTAGATTCGGTTGAACACGCGCAGCAGCGTGGACTTTCCGCAGCCCGAGGGGCCGATCAGCGCCGTGACATGCCGATCCCGGAAGTCGAGATTGACGTTCTTCAGGGCCTTGTGTTCGCCATAGTAGAAATCGAGGTTCTTCACCGCGATACGGACGGGTGCAAGGGCATCCAGGGCCTGTGGGCTCAGTTCCAGCGTCGACAGCATCGACATGTTCCTTCAAATCGGACGCGACAATAAGGCGTGACGGGGGACTATTTGCTGCCGCTCACAATGCGACGCGCAATGATCGAGAGAAGCAGGATCGACATGGTGATGATGAGTGAGCCAGCCCAGGCCAGCTGCTGCCAGTTCTCATACGGCGCGGACGCGAACTGGTAGATGGTGACGGGCAAGTTTGAAACACCGCCCAGCAGGTTGGGCGAGAACCAGAAGTTGTTGTTCAGGGCCGTGAAGATCAGCGGTGCTGTTTCGCCGGCAATACGGGCAAGTGCCAGCAGGACACCTGTGACCATCCCGGCTTTTGCTGCGCGCCAGGTAATGCTGGTGATGACGACAGATGGGGGGGCGCCGAGCGCCGCACCTGCCTCGCGCAACGGTGCAGGCACCAGCCGGAGCATGTCCTCGGTTGTGCGCACGATGACCGGGATCGCGATGATGCCAAGTGCGACCCCACCTGCCCAACCGGAATAACCGGAGAAGGGCTGCACAAGAATGACATAGACGAACAGGCCGATCAGAATCGAGGGCGCTGACAGGAGGATATCGTTGACGAAGCGGATCAGCTCGGCAAGCTTCGAGCCGCGCCCATATTCGGCCAAATATGTGCCGGCAAGCACGCCGATGGGTGTGGCCAACGCGATGCCCAGGAAGGTCAGGATAATCGAGCCGACAATCGCGTTGGCAAGACCGCCTCCCTCTGAACCGGGACCTGGTGTGATCTGCGTGAAAGTGGCTACCGAAAGGCCGCCAAGACCCTTCACGATCAGCATGCCGAGGATCCAGAACAGAACCGCCACGGCAATCAT
>JAYWHQ010000328.1:0-10776 GCA_043777655.1 Allobosea sp.
GGTCAGGCCGCTTTCGATGACATGGCCTTGCTTCATCACGATGATGCGGTGTGACAGAAGCCGCGCAACAGCAAGATCGTGCGTGACAAGGACCACGGCCAGCCCGAGGTCCGCCACCAGCCCGCGGATCAGATCGAGCAGCCGCGCCTGCACCGAGACATCCAGCCCGCCGGTCGGCTCATCCATGAAGACGAGGCGCGGAGATGTGACGAGGTTGCGCGCAATCTGCAGGCGCTGGCGCATGCCGCCGGAATAGGCTTTCGGCTTGTCATCGATGCGGTCAACATCGATTTCGACGCGGGTGAGCCAATCGGCAGCCGTCTGGCGGATTTGGCCATAGTGCCTATCCCCCACTGCCATCAGACGTTCGCCGATGTTGCCACCGGCCGAGACATTCATGCGCAGGCCAAGCGCTGCATCCTGATGCACGAAGCCCCAATCGGTCCGCGCCAGCAGGCGGCGCTCTGGCTCGGAGAGATCAGCCAGATTGCGCGCGACTCCATCACGCATGCGGTAGGTCACGGAACCCTGATCCGGCACCAGCCGCCCGGAGAGCAAGTTCAGCAGCGTCGATTTGCCGGAGCCGGATTCGCCCACAATGGCCAGCACCTCGCCCTCGTTGATGGCGAGTGAGACGTGGCGGCAGGCGGGCCTGCCTCCGTAGAACTTGGCGAGCGCGTTGGCTTCGAGCAGCGGCGCGGTCATTCTGCAGCCTCCTGCGCGGGCTCATCGCCCAGCATCTCGCCGCGATGCCCGGCGTCTCGCCGTCCCTCGCAATAGTCGGTGTCGGAGCAGACATACATCCGCCCGCCGCGATCATCAGTGACCACCTCGTCGAGATAGCTCTCCGTGGCGCCGCACAGCGCGCAGGGCCGGGCGAAAAGACCGGGCGTGAAAGGGTGATCTTCGAAATCCAGAGATACAACTCTGGTGTGCGGCGGGATCGCATAGATGCGCTTTTCGCGGCCAGCACCAAAGAGCTGCAAGGCCGGGCAGTCATCCAGCTTGGGATTGTCGAATTTCGGGATGGGCGACGGGTCCATCACATAGCGGCCCGCGACCTCTACCGGATAGGCATAGGCAGTCGCGATATGGCCGTGGCGGGCGATGTCCTCGTAGAGCTTCACGTGCATCAGCCCATATTCGGACAGGGCATGCATGGTGCGCGTCTCGGTCTCGCGCGGCTCCAGAAACCGGAGAGGCTCCGGAATAGGCACCTGATAGACCAGAACCTGATCGGCGCTGAGCGCCGCTTCCGGCACGCGATGGCGCGTCTGGATGATGGTGGCTTCAGACGTCGAGGTGGTGACTGCGACATCTGCCGTCTTGGCGAAAAACGCGCGGATCGACACGGCATTTGTGGTGTCGTCGGCGCCCTGATCGATGACCTTCAGCACATCGTCTGGCCCAAGGATCGCGGCTGTTACCTGCACTCCACCTGTGCCCCAGCCATAGGGCATCGGCATCTCGCGGCTGGCGAAAGGCACCTGATAGCCCGGAATGGCGATGGCCTTGAGGATGGCGCGGCGGATCATCCGCTTGGTCTGCTCGTCCAGATAAGCGAAGTTATAAGGCGCGTTCATTCGGCGGCCTCCGCGGGCAGCGGCTCGTGACGGGCGGCAATCTCGGCCCGCAGCTGGCGCAGCATTGCGATCTCCGCCTGGAAATCGACATAGTGCGGCAGTTTCAGATGCTCGACGAAGCCCGTCGCCTGCACATTGTCGGAGTGGGAAAGCACGAACTCCTCATCCTGTGCCGGGCCCTTGCGCTCCTCGTCGAAGGCGTCGGCACGAAGTGCGCGGTCGACCAGGGCCATCGACATGGCCTTGCGCTCGCAATGGCCGAAGCCAAGGCCATAGCCACGGGTGAACTTGGGCGGATCTTCCAGCGAGCCGTGGAACTGGTTGACCATCTGGCACTCGGTGACCGTGATTTCGCCAAGCGGCACGGCAAAACCGAAATCCTCGACAAAAAGCTCGACCTGCACTTCACCCATGCGGATTTCGCCGACAAATGGGTGGTTGCGGCCATAGCCGCGCTGGGTCGAATAGCCCAGCGCCAGCAGGAAGCCCTCGTCGCCGCGCGCTAGGTTCTGCAAACGCAGATCACGATCAGCAGGGAAGCTCAGCGGGTCTCGCGTCAGGTCGCCGACGGGCGCATGCGCATCTGCGGGCGGATTGCGCTCGATCAGGTCTTCCGCACTGATGATGTCGGTCACGCGCGGCATCGGCTCGCCAACCTGCGCAGGCGCTGTTGCTGGAGCCAGGGTTTCGCCTTCTGCCGCCAACGCAAAATCAATGAGCCGGTGCGTGTAGTCGAAGGTTGGGCCCAGAACCTGCCCACCAGGCAAATCCTTGTAAGTGGCCGAGATGCGGCGCTGGACGCGCATCGCGGCAGTATCCAGCGGCTCCGAGAAGCCGAAGCGCGGCAGGGTGGTGCGATAGGCCCGCACAAGGAAGATCGCCTCGATCAGGTCGCCGCGCGCCTGCTTGATGGCGAGCGCTGCGAGCTCGCGGTCATAGAGCGAGCCCTCGGTCATGACCCGGTCAACCGCCAGCGTCAGCTGCTCGCGGATCTGGTCCACGCCCAGCTCCGGCACCTCGCGCTTGCCCCGTCTTTTGTCGGCCAGCTGGCGATGAGCATTGGCGATGGCGCGTTCGCCACCCTTGACGGCGACATACATCAGCCTGCCTCCCCGGTGATGCGCGTGGTGCGCGGCAGGCCGACAATCGCGGACGGGCTGGCAAAGACGACATCGACGCCCAGCGGAAAGGCGAGCTGCGCCTGCCGCCAGCGCGAAACGAAATCTTGCGGCAGTGGTGTGATGTTCAAGGTGGCTGCGCCGGCAATGCCCGGCCCTTGCAGGGTCAATGGCTGGCCATCGGTCACGCTGGCGCAGATCGCGATGATCGTCGTGCTGCGGTCGGGATATTCAGGCGTCCCCTGCGCAAAGTGCGAAGGATCGAAATGGTCAGCTGCCAGATCAAGCAGGGCAAAGGCGGCCTGCGAGCCATCCCGCGCCAGTGGAGCGCCGGTGTGAAAGCGCAGGAAATCGGCCACGCCGTCGCGCGCTGCAAGCGAGGGCGCGAGCCAGAGCGGCGTCTCGAAATCGCAGAGCGCCAGCAACAGGGCCGCAGGCGCAACTGGCAGCGGGCAATCTGTCGGCAACAGGTGATCCAGCGCACGGACACGACCGGGCGTCGCCAGCGCTTCCATCATGCGGCGGAAGGCGTTCTGGCTGTCGAAGACGGGTTCGGCAAAGCCGGCGGCAAGTGCGCTCATGGCTCGGACTCGCCTCTCACCAGCGTGAAGAAATCAACGCGCGTGGCTGCTGCCTGCGCGGCATCGTTGGCTGCCGCTTGCGCGAGGCGCTGGCGGATGGGTGACAGCACGGCTTCCTCGACGCGCGGACGACTGGTCACGTCCTGCCAGAGCGCGTCGGCAATCGCCGCCATGCGGGCCAGACGAGCCTCGCGGCCCAGCATCTGGCCATAGCCGCGCTGGCCTCCGGGCAACTCCACCACGGCGCGTGTCACCGTCGCTTCGCCAAGGTTGAAGGCTGCGCCATCGCTCCCGATGCGTCCCCGCACCATGACCAGGCCCGTCTCCGGCTTGCGCAGATCACGCACGGCCAAGTCCGGCCAGAACTGGGTCAAAGGCTTTGCCAGTTCGGGCTCTGTTGCGCGGGCCAGAAGGGCCAATGCTGCGCGGCGTGCCGCAGCCGGGGCCTCGTTCATTTCAGGAGCGCTTTGCATGTGCGCGACATGCCAACCAGCCATGACAGCTTCGTGACAAGGCTCAGACCTCGGTCGATCTTTTCCCGACAATGGCCATGCGCAGGCGGGATGACGCCAGATCGATCAGGGCGACTGTCCCCAGGATCATCAGGATGATGAAGGCGACATTGTCCCACTCATAGGTGCGGATGGTTTCAGCCAGGTAGAGGCCGATGCCGCCTGCACCGACAATGCCGATGATGGTGGCCGAGCGTGTGTTCGATTCGAAGTAGTAGAGCGTCTGGCTGATGAGCACCGGCATGACCTGCGGCACGATGCCGAAGCGGATGGCGTGCAGCTTCGAGCCGCCCGTGGAGATCACGCCCTCGCCCGGCTTGCGGTCCACCGCCTCGATGGCTTCCGAATAGAGCTTGGAGAACGAGCCGATGTCGCTTGTCATGATGGCAAGCACACCGGCAAACGGCCCAAGGCCGACCACGTTGATCCAGATCAGCGCCCAGATCAGCGTGTCGATGCCGCGGATCGAGTCCGAGAAGCGACGCGTCGTGAAGCGGACAATCGTGTTGGCCATCGTGTTGCGCGCGGCCAGAAATCCGAGCGGGAAGGCAAGGATGGCCGCCAGCAGCGTGCCGAGAAAGGCGATGGCCACCGTCTCGGCCAGCGCCTTGAGCAGCGCGTAAAACTGCGTGCCCGGCGATGGAGGAACCATGAGGCCCAGGAATGTGCCCAGCTGAACGATGCCGCTGCCGAGCCGTGCCAGCGAGAACTCGAGCTGGAAAATCGCCAGAACGGCCATGCCGACAATCCCTGCCAGCACGCCGATGGTGGTCAGGCGGTCACGCTGGGAGCCGGCAATCAGCACCGCATGGCGCGCCTTGACGGCGGTCTGGTCAGGAAACATGCGCGATGTTTTCATCGGAGACGGGCTCACTTGCTGTGCTCCGTCGAGATCAGCTGGTTGCGGATGCGCTCGGTGACCATATCGATGATGATGACAGTGCCGATGACGAGCAAAAGGATGGCGGAAACGTCAGAATAATAGAACTTGCGGATCGCCTCGATCAGGTCAGCACCAATGCCGCCGGCGCCGACAAAGCCCATGACGGAAGCGCCGCGCACATTGATCTCGAAGCGCAGCAGCGCATAGCTGGCAAAATTGGACAGGACTTGCGGCACAACCGCATAGCGGATGACCTGCCAGCGTGTGGCACCGCTCGCAATGGCGCCTTCCACCGGCTTCATGTCGATGTTCTCGACCACTTCGGCGAAGAGCTTTCCAAGCGCGCCGACTGTATGGATCATGATGGCCAGAACGCCGGGCACAGGCCCAAGGCCGAAGGCCACGACGAAGATAAGTGCAAAGACGATTTCGGGAACCGTGCGGCAGAATTCGAGGAAGCGGCGCGCGAAGAAGAGCTGCGGCTTGCCGGTGGCCAGGTTCACGCTGGCTGCAAAGCAGAGGAAAAAGCCGCCGATGGCCCCGAGCAGCGTGCCGAGATAGGCGATCAGAAGCGTGTCCCAGAGGCGGCTGGTCCATTTGCCAAGACCCCAGAACCACTCTGTCACATCGGTAAAAACATGCTTTCCGGTGTCGAGATAAAACAGGCGGCCGAAATAGTCTGTGAATTTCGGCAGGTTCGCGAGGAACTTGGCGATATCGACTTCGGCCACCCTGCCGGCGACGATGCAGAGTACGGCGAGCACAGCCAGGCCAATGAGCGTGATGCGCTTTTTGGCGGCCTGTTCGGAAACATAGCCCGCTGAAAGGGTTTTCAGCTGGGCATCAGTCAAACGCGGGATCACGCTGGCCATCGAGAATGCTTTCTTTGGCTCAGCTGCGACGTGAGATCATGGCAGGGTCCAATCGCAAACAAGCATGCGATGGGCGTCATCCCTTGAGGATGACGCCCGGCAGCAGGATCAGAGAGATCAGGAGCCGCGCTTCTTGCGCAGGTCATCGACGAACTTCTGCAGTTCGATGGTGACCTGATAGTCGCTGTGCTGCGCCGGGGCGAAGCCGGGTGACTTGCCATCCGTCAACCTGTCAAAGGTTGCCTTGTCATTCTTCGGGGAGTCCATGAAAGCCTTGACGATGGCAGCCTTCAGATCGGCCGGGAGGGCAGCCAGGAAGGCATACGGCGAGCCGGGGATCCGGTCGGACTTGAAGACCGTCTTGAAGTCGGCAGTCTTCACCATGCCCTTGTTGGCCATGCGGGTCAGGTTGGAATCGTCTTCCGAGTTCCACCAGTTGAAGGCCACGTCGCAGGTGCCCTGCTGCACGGCCATGACAGCGTTCTCGTGGCTGCCTGCGTTGACGGTCTTGCCGAAGAACTTGTCAGGCTCGATGCCCAGCTTGTTCATGGCGAACAGCGGAACATTGTAGCCGGAGGTTGAGTTCGGGTCGACGAGGCAGAGGTTCTTGCCTTTGAAGTCTTCCAGTTTGGCGCCGGCGGCCGTCGTCTTGGCATAGGCAACGGCGTAATAGCCGGTCGAGCCGTCAACGGCACGCATCGAGGCGAAAGCCTCAACGCCGCCATTGGTGACGGTGTGGGCACGGACATAGGAAGACGGGCCGTAGTCACCAATGTGGATGGTGCCGGCGCGCTGGCCCTCGATCACGGCCGCATAGTCAGAGGCAATGCGCAGCGTCACCTTCACGCCGAGCTGCTTGGAGAGATACTCCATCCAGGGGCCCTGGCGCTCGGTCACGCCAGAGGCGTTCTCGGCAGGCACGACGGCATAGACGAGTTCGGGGAACTTGGCTTTCCAGTCCTGCGCAAAGGCAGAAGAGGCGGTGGCCATTGCGGCGAGAGCCACGGTCAGGCCCAGCGTGGTGCGGCGTGTCATTGTCATGGTCGGATGCTCCAGAGTGAGGCGGTTCGAGGAAGATCAGGCGGCCCATGCCGCCTGTGGTTCAGGCGACAGCAGGAAGCGCTTGCGTGGGAAAAATGTCGGTCGGGGCAGCCATCGGCGGCAGCACAGTCATCGCCTCATGTGCCTCGAGCCCGTAAAGCTCGCGCGCTTCGCTCTCGGTCAGCGCTTCGGGCGGGCCATCAAACACGACGCGGCCCTGCGTCATGCCGATCAGGCGGGTGCAATAGTCCTTGGCGATGTCGAGATCATGCAGGTTGCACAGCACAGTGATGCCGAAATGGCTGTTCAGCCTCAGCAGGCTGTCCATCACGATCTTCGTGTTGCGGGGATCGAGCGAGGCAATCGGCTCGTCAGCCAAAATGATGTCCGGCTCCTGGACCAGCGCGCGGGCAATGGCCACACGCTGCTGCTGGCCGCCGGAAAGGGACTCGGCCCGCTGGCCGGCCATCGTCGTCATGTCGAAAAGCTCAAGCGCAGACAGCGCGATCGCCTTGTCGTCGGCGCTCCAGAGCTTCAGGAGCGAGCGCATCTGCGGGGCATGGTTGAGGCGGCCCATGAGAACGTTGGTCATCACGTCGAGACGGCCGACAATATTGAACTGCTGGAACACCATGGCACAACGGCAACGCCAGGCCCGCAACTCGGCACCCTTGAGCGCCGTGACGTCCTTGCCATCCCAGATGATCTGGCCGGAAGAGACATCCTGAAGTCGGTTGATCATGCGCAGGAGCGTCGATTTGCCAGCGCCGGAGCGCCCGATCACACCGACAAAACTGCCCTTCTCGATCTGAAGAGAGACGTCATCGACGGCCTTTTTTTCACCAAAGGCGCGGGTAACGTTTCGAAGATCAAGCATACGATACCCCTGCGACTGACGGGGGATCGGTAGTGTCCGGAGGCGACACTTCGATGACAGTTTTATGCAGGTTGCGTGTCGTCAGGCCTGACGCAGGCCAGGCTCACAACAGCTTGCCACCGGCATCGAAAAACGGATGTGGGCCGGAAAACTGGCCGACGGGCACATGATGGGTCACGAGCGAAGCCGCTTCATGGAACCAGACGTGCAGGTGAAATGCCGGTGGTTCGATGTTGAAGGCAGGTGGCAGGCTCTGCTCGAGATCAAGCGCCACGGCATGGCTTGGTGCCGGCGCTATCGTCGCGACTGTGCCCGCGAACGATGTCACTGTGGCGCGGTGCACATGGCCTGCGGCCACCAGCCGCACCTGGCCATGCCCCTTCACAAGCTCCGCGAGAACATCAGTGCCAATCAGATTCTGTCGGTCCATGTGCCAGATGCCCGCTGCGAACGGCGGATGGTGCATGAAGATCAGCGTGGGGCGACCAGCCGCATCTTGCAGCTGGTCGCGCAGCCAGCCAATCGTCTCCTCATCGAGCGTGCCGAAGGACTTTCCGGGCGTGCTCGAATCCGTGACCAGCAGCGTGAGCGGCCCCAGATCATGGCGCGTGTTGCAGGCAACCGCCGTGTCGAAGCGCTGGTGCGGGAAGGCAGCCCGCATGTTGCCGCGGTGGTCATGGTTGCCGGGGCAAACCAGCAGCGGCAGCGAGAGCGGCGCCAGCAATTCGCGCAGATGGGCGTATTCTTCCGGTGTGCCGGCGTCCACCAGATCTCCGCTGACGACCACGATGTCGGGTCGGGGCCTGAACGCTTCAAGTGTCTCGACCATGCGCTCCAGCGCGGTTGCCGTGTCGATCCGGCCATAGGCCAGTTCGCCCGACCGCTTGATGTGAAGGTCGGTGATCTGCGCGATCAGAAGCGGTTTTGTCATGGGTCGGGAGCTCGATGGGCTTCAGCGATGATGGCGGGCGATGGCATGCACAGGGCTAGTCTGGCAAGAGACGCAGCGATGCTGAATCGACATGGAGGCCGACGCGGTCGCCTGCTTTCAGTGTCGAGATGTTGGGAACTTCGACCATCAGGGGCTGGTCAGCCGCGCCTGTGATTGTTGCGCGCTGGCGGTCACCGAGGAAGGAGATGGACTGGACTTGGCCCTGCCAGCTGGCGCCTTCGGTCGCGCACAGTTGCACGGCTTCGGGCCGCAGCATGACACTCACCCGGCCCCCGCCAATCGCGACTTTCGGCATCGGCAGGCGTCCGCCCGGCAGAACCAGCGCGCCGTCGCTCATCGCGCCCTCCAGAACGTTCGCGGCACCAATGAACTCGGCCACGAAGCGGCTGGCGGGTTCGAAATAGACCTCGCGCGGCGTGCCGATCTGCGCAATGGACCCCTGCTGCATCACCACGATCCGGTCTCCCAGCCCCATGGCTTCGGACTGGTCATGGGTGACGTAAACCGTGGTGATGCCGAGCGCTCTCAGCAGCTGGTCAAGCTCGGTGCGCAGCCGCTCGCGCAGGGCTGCGTCCAGCGCCGTCAGCGGCTCGTCCAGCAACAGGATGCGCGGGCGGATGGCGACAGCACGGGCGAGTGCCACACGCTGTCGCTGGCCACCGGAGAGCTGGTCAATGCGCCGCTCCGCCAGCGCCTCGATGCCGCAGAGCGCCAGCATCTCGGCGATGCGTCTGGCCTTGTCGGCTGGCGGCACCTTCCGGATTTTCAGCCCATAGCCGATGTTTTCGGACACCGTCATGTTGGGAAACAGCGCATAGGACTGAAACACCATGCCGACATTGCGGTGCTCGATCTCGACGCCGGTCATGTCCTGCCCGTCGAAGAGCAGGCGGCCACCGGGATCGGGCTGCTCCAGCCCGGCAATGATGCGCAGGCAGGTCGTCTTGCCGCAGCCGGACGGACCCAGAAAGACCACTGTCTCACCCTGCGCGACATCGAGCGCCGTGGGCTTGAGCGCCTGCGTGCCATCGGGGAAGGTCTTGGCGATGCCGTTCAGTTCAAGGCGGATGCCGCTGCTCATCTTTGGGGCGCTTTCCGGGAGGTGGCGCGCGCCGCAAGCTGCATGGCGATGAGCAGCGGCACGATCATGATGAAGAAGACGAGCGTATAGGCCGAGGCGATCTCAAGCCGCATCGAGGCATAGGAATCGGCCAGCCCCACCGGCAGGGTCTTGGTGAGGGGCGTGTGCAGCATCCAGGTGAGATTGAACTCGCCAATCGAGAGCGTCACCACCATCAGCGCGCCAGCGAGAATGCCGGGCATGGCGGCAGGCACGACCACATCAAGGAAGCGCCGCAAGGGCCCTGCCCCCAGCGAGGCCGCGCCCTCCTCCAGCGTCTTGATGTCGATGGCGGCCAAGGTCGCGGCGACCGAACGCACCATGAAGGGCAAGGTGAAGATCACATGTCCCGCCACGATGAACAGCGATGAGCGCCGGAATTCGGAGAAACCGCCATAAAGCTGGAGCATGGCCAGCGCCACCGCCAGCCCTGGCACAGCCAGCGGCAATGTCATCAGCTCGTTGATGGCGCGCGTCAGAGCGGATGGCCGCACCACGAAGGTGTAGGCCAGCGGCACGCCGATCAGCAGCGTCACCGCCAGCGTCATCAGCGCAATGGCGATGGAGCGCCAGATCGTGTCGGAATAGAGCCGCCAGACCTCGACAATCCAGTCGGTCGTCAGGCCGGAGCTGACGCCGCGCGCATAGACCTGCGTGACGCCAGCCAGCATCGACATGAGCGCGGGCACAGCCAGAAAAGCTGCCGTGAGGACAGTGAGCGAGAGTGCCAGCGAGAAGGCGAGACGGTTGGCCATCTGTCAGCCCGCCGCAGCGACATTGTCGCCGCCATAAAGCCGCGCCAGCGCCAGCATGGCCCAGGCCACCAGCCCCAGCATCACAGAAAGAGCCGCGGCCATGGCCATGTCGGCGCGCTCGGTGAACTCCTGGTAGATCACCATCGGCAGCACATCGATGCGTGTGGCGAGCGTGAACGCCGTGCCGAAGGCGCCCATCGAAGTGGCAAAGCAGATCGAGGCCGCCGCAACAAAAGCCGGCGCCAGCAAGGGCAGCACGATGTCGCGCTGTACGGCAAACGGCCCGGCGCCCAGCGAGCGCGCGGCCTCCACCAGCCGCCCGTCCAGCGTCTCGGCCACGCCCATCACCGTCAGCAGCACGCGCGGAATCGAGAAATAGAGATAGCCGATGAACAACCCCGTCATCGAATAGGCGAAGACGATTCTGTCTCCGCCCAGGGCCTGGCTGACCTGGCCCACCAGCCCCAGTCGCCCGCCCAGCA
>JAYWHQ010000329.1:0-3108 GCA_043777655.1 Allobosea sp.
GCGAGGACGTTTGCGGGAATGGCTTGCGCTTGCGTTGTCTGCGCCCGATCTGGTGATTGCTGATCTGAAGCCGCTGCATGGCGGCGCCATTCAGGAAAACTGGCTGCTGGATGTGACTGTCGCAGGTGCAGCCCAAGCACTGGTGCTGCGCAAGGACGCGGCAGCCACCATCTCGCTGTCGCGTTCGCGAATGGAAGAGTTCGCGCTGTTGCGGCTGGCACATGAGGCAGGGGTGGCCGTGCCGGAGCCGGTGGCGTTCTGTGGCGATGCAGCGATTCTTGGCACGCCTTTCGCCGTGATGGCGCGCGTCAGCGGCACGGGGCTTGGGCCGAAGATCGTCAAGGACGTTGCACTTGGCGGTGACCGCGAGGCGCTTGCAAACCGGCTGGGGCGCGAGCTTGCCATGATCCACGGCCTGCAGCCTGATGCAGCCATGCGGGCGTTTCTTGGCGGTGAGCCTGCACAACCCTGCCTGGCGGTGGTGCAGCGCTGCAGGGACAGCCTCGATGCGCTTGGCCTGACACGGCCTGTGCTGGAATGGGCCTTGCGCTGGGCTGAGCTGCATGCGCCGCAAAACCGCCCGGTCACGCTCTGCCATCGCGATTTCCGGACCGGGAATTACATGGTCGATGCCGAAGGGCTGACCGCCATTCTCGATTGGGAGTTTGCCGGCTGGTCAGACCCTATGGAAGACGTTGGCTGGTTCTGCGCCCGTTGCTGGCGCTTCAGCCGGCCGGAGCTTGAGGCGGGCGGTATTGGTTCGCGCAAGGCATTCTGTGAAGGCTATCGCGCAGGCGGCGGCAGCATTGATGCTGATGCCGTAGCGTGGTGGGAGGTTGTGGCGCATCTGCGCTGGGCGGTGACGGCGCTGGAGCAGGCCGACCGGCATATCTCAGGGCGCGAGCACTCGCTGGAACATGTGATGACGGGGCGCATCGCCGCCGAGCTGGAGTATTCGGTGCTGATACAGACGGGGCCGGCTGCATGGTTGGTTGCAGCCGAACCTGCGATCCCGGCCGGGCTTGGACCTCGTCAGCCTAGGAACGGTGATGTCACCGGCCCCGCGCTGCTGGCCTTGGCGCGTGAGCAGGATGCGTCTGCGCTGACCAAGACCGCACCTGAGCGCGAGCGCTATTTCAACGCCCTCATCAGCAATGCCGAGGCCGTGGGCGCGCGCGACATGGCCAATGGTGCGCTTGTGGAAGCCGCCCGTGAGCATCTTAACCAGACGCTGGACGGGCATGACATCGCCATGGCGGTCCGCAGCGGCGCCATTGACGGCGATGCCACTGTCCATGCCGATCTGGTGATGGAGGCTTGGCTGGCCGCCTCAAGCTGGCGGCCCGGCGCGGTCGACAGCTGACGATCAGCCCATCAGTGATTGCAGGCGCAGCAGTGCGATGCGCTCGATCTGCGCCAGTGCCTCTTCGAACTCCGTTTCGGCATCATGGCCGAGACGCTGTTCGAAAGCCGCCAGAATGTTGTCCTTGGTCAGACCCTTCACGGCGATGATGAAGGGGAAACCGAAGCGCGCCTTGTAGGCCTCGTTCAGCGCCGTGAAGCGTGCCAGTTCGTCGGGCATCAGACGGTCCAGCCCGGCGGAGGCCTGTTCGCTGCTGGATTCGGGCGTGAGCGCGCCCGACAGGGCCAGCTTTCCGGCCAGATCGGGATGGGCGAGGATCAGCGCGCGTTGCTGTTCGCGCGTGCCTGCCCGCATGGCATGGCACATGGCCGCATGAAGGCCAGTTGCGCTGTCAGCATCCGCAGGGAGGCCGCGAGCGAATGTTGCTGCCGCCACCCAGGGCGAATGCTCCCAGACGGCGCCAAAATGCGCGACGAACAGCGCCTGCGGAATGGCGTTGACGGGATAGCCACCGGTCGGTGGATGATGCCTGATCCAGTGGCGCGCGATGTCGAGGCGGGTGGCCACCCAGACATGAGCGTGGCTCTGCACATAGTCAAGAAAGCGCGCCAGTGCGGCGGCCCGGCCTGGCCTGCCCGCAAGCCGGCAATGCAGGCCGATCGACATCATCTTTGGCGCGGATTCGCCTTCTGCATACAGCACATCGAATGTGTCTTTCAGGTAGTTGAAGAACTGGTCGCCGGCATTAAACCCCTGTGGCGTCGCAAAGCGCATGTCGTTGGCGTCCAGCGTGTAAGGCACGATGAGCTGCGGTCCGTGAGGCCCTTTCACCCAGTAGGGCAGCTCGTCAGCATAGGAATCGGCGCCATAGAGAAAGCCACCTTCTTCCATCATGATTTGCGTCGTCTGCTCGGAGCAACGACCCTGATAGAAGCCGAGCGGGCGCGAACCGGTCGCATCCGTGTGGATTGCAATGGCCTTCCGGATATGTGCGGCTTCGTCCGCTTTGCTGAAATCGCGATAGTCGATCCATTTCAGGCCGTGGGTGGCGATTTCCCAATTGGCCTCCCGCATCGAGGCGACGATCTCCGGCGCGCGCGCCATGGCGCTGGCGACGCCAAAGACAGTTACAGGCAGCTTGCGCTCGGTGAAGAGGCGCCAAAGCCGCCAGTAGCCGGCGCGTGACCCATATTCGTAGATCGATTCCATGTTCATGTGGCGCTGGCCGGGCCAGGCCGCCGCGCCGACAATCTCCGACAGAAAGGCCTCGGAGGCCGCATCGCCATGCAGGATGCAGTTCTCGCCACCTTCCTCGTAGTTGATCACGAACTGCACGGCGATGCGCGCTCCGTTCGGCCAGTTGGCATGCGGCGGATTGCGGCCATAGCCGATCAGGTCACGCGGGTAAGGGGCTGTGGCGGGGTTGAACAGGGGCAAAGGATGACCTCATGGGTATTGTCATCCCGGACGTGATCCGGGATCGCTCGGGGATATCGAGCATGAATCAATCCTCTATTGGGTCACGGCGCGCGATCCCGGGTCAAGCCCGGGATGACGGTCTTGTTATTGTGCGATCAAGCTCAGCTGCCCCGATACGTTGAGTAAGCCCATGGCGAGCACAGCAGCGGCACATGATAGTGCCCGTCCGCTTCTGAAATGGTGAAGCGGATCGGCACAATATCGAGGAACGGCTCGCTGGCCTGCGCCGTGCCGCGCGCTGCGAAGTAGGCCCCGATATGGAAGCT
>JAYWHQ010000330.1:0-3104 GCA_043777655.1 Allobosea sp.
GCATCGAGTTCAAGATCACCGAGCGGTGATGACCTCGATCTTGATGGAACCTGAAATCAAGATCCATGACATGAAAGCCGGGGACCTGCTCGCCGTGCTGGATTTCTGGGTGCAGGCCTGGGCGCCTGTGGTGCCGGGCATCGATTTCGAGGCGCGCCGTCCCATCTTCGTCCAGCACCTTGCCGAACTCGCGAAAGATGGCGCACGACAGCGCATTGCTGTCGTGGAAGGTCAGCCGGTCGGGCTGCTCGTCATCCACCCCGAGACGGGCTATCTCGACCAGATCGTGGTGGCGCCTGCCTGTTTTGGAGGCGGCCTGGCCAAGGCACTGCTGGATGATGCCCGAAAAATTGCTGCGGCTACGATCACGCTGACCGTCAACCAGATCAACACCCGCGCCATCCGCTTCTACGAGCGAGAGGGCTTCGTGCGTGGCGAAAGCGGCATCAGCCCTACGTCCGGCCTCCTGACCTGGCACTATGCCTGGTCACCGAACTGAAGCGCCGCCAGCCGGGCATAAAGCCCGCCGCGCGCGACAAGCTCGGCATGGTTCCCTTCTTCAACGATGCGCCCGCCATCCAGCACCAGAATGCGATCAGCCGACAGCACTGTGGAGAGGCGATGTGCCACCACGAGCGTGGTGCGCCCGCTCATCAGCGTATCGAGCGCATCCTGCACGGCTTTCTCGCTCTCGGAGTCCAGCGCCGAAGTCGCCTCGTCCAGCAGCAGGATCGGCGCATCCATCAGGAGGGCGCGCGCAATCGCGATGCGCTGGCGCTGGCCGCCCGAGAGCGTGACGCCACGCTCGCCGACCAGCGTTGCGAAACCCTGCGGCAGCGCGCGGATGAAATCCCCGGCAGCGGCAAGGTCTGCCGCGCGCGCGATCTCCGCCTCGCTCGCCTCTGGGCGGCCATAGGCGATGTTCTCCGAGAGGCTCGCGCCAAAAACCGTGGGCTCCTGCGGCACAAGCGCGAAACGCCTGCGCCAGATGGCCGGGTCGGCGTCAACAGCGGCAATGCCATCCACCAGCACCCTGCCCTCCTGCGGATCGCAAAAGCGCAAGGCGAGCTGCAGCAGCGTGCTTTTGCCGGCCCCTGATGGCCCGACAATGGCAACCCGCTCACCGGGCTTCACTGTGAAGCTCAGATCACTCAGCGAAGGCTCGGTTCGCCCCGGATAGGTGAAGCGCACACGCTCGAATGCCAGGGAGCCAATGGGCGGCTCCGGCATCAGCAGTGGCACAGGCGGGCTGGCGATCGCAGGTTTCGTTTCCAGAATCTCACCCAGCCGCCCCGCGGCGCCTGCGGCCGCGGAAACCTCGCCATAGACTTCCGACAACTGCCCGAGGGCACTGGCAGCAAACAGCGCATAGAGGATGAACTGCGACAGCCGCCCACCCGTCATGTTCCCCGCAAACACCTCGGTCGCGCCCGTCCACAGCACCCAGACCACGCTGGCAGACACCATGAAAATGCCAACGCCGCTCAGCCAGGCGCGCGAGGCGGTGGAGGCGCGGGTGGCATCAAAAGCATGGTCGGAAGCCGCCGCAAAGCGCCCCGCTGTCGTCTGTTCAGCTCCGAAGGCCTGCATGGTGCGCACCGCGCCAATGGCCTCGACAGCATAGGCCGAAGCATCGGCCAGCCGGTCCTGCGCCATCCGCGCCCGCTTGCGCACGGCACGACCGGAGAAGACCAGCGGCAGCACGATGAAGGGGATGGCCGCGATCACCAGCAGCGACAGCTGCGGGCTGGTGTAGATCATCATCACCAGCGCACCCAGAAACAGCACGATGTTGCGCAGCGCGATGGATGCCGAGGCGCCAAAGGCGGATTTGATCTGCGTTGTGTCAGCCGTCAGCCGCGAGACAAGATCGCCGGACTTGCTGGCATCGAAGAAGGCGGGCTCCAGCCGCGTCATGTGGCGAAACACATCGGCACGCAGGTCGGCGACCACACGCTCGCCCAATGTCATCACCAGATAAAACCGTGCCGAACTGGCCATGGCCAGCACCGCCACCACGCCGATCAGCAACGCGAAATACGAATCGGCCAGCTCCGTCTCGCCGCCCGAGAAGCCCACATCGATGACGCGGCGCACCGCCATCGGCAGGGTCAGGGTTGCGATGGATGCAACCACCAGTGCAGCGATGGCGCCCGCAATGCGGCCCTTATGGCGCAAGGCATAGGGCCAGACGGCTTTCAGCGAACCAAAGGCAGGACGCTTGCTCTCGGAATTTTCGGACAGTTTTGACAAGGCAATCTCTTCAATTCCATCCCTGCACGGGGTTGTGCAGGAGGTTTGCAGCCGTCAGTGCTTGCGCGCTGGCGGCCTCTGGGCTAAAGGCACGCGACTTCACATGAGCCGCGACCGGCTTGACGGCGAGCAATCGCGCTCTCCGTGTTATAACTTATTGAGGATTTCGCCATGAAAGCGGGCATCCACCCGGACTACCACACCATCAGGGTCGTGATGACCGATGGTACCGAATACTTCACCCGGTCCACGCTCGGCAAGGAGGGTGACACCCTCAATCTCGACATTGACCCGAAGACCCACCCGGCCTGGACCGGCGGTTCGCAGCAACTGCTCGACCGTGGTGGCCGCGTCTCGCGCTTCAACAACCGTTTTGCCGGCCTTGGCCTCGCCGCCAAGAAGTGAGCGTTTTGCCTTGAAGATCAAAAAACCCGGCCTTGCGGCCGGGTTTTTTTGTTGTCGAGATAGAACCTTGCCACCGCTCAGCGACGCCCCTGCAGCAGCCCCTTCAGCATGGCGATCTGGCTCGCCACCGGATTGTCGTCTTCTTCAGCGTGTGCATCAGGCTTGGCGGCCATCAATCCTTCGAGATGCAGGATGCGCTCCTGCAGCCGCACGGAGGTTGTGACAATGTCCTGCAAGCGCTGCGGCAGCTTGCCGAGCGCCTCGGGCGCCGTCACCGGACCTGAATCAGCGATTCGCACGCGGTTCTTTTCGGTGCGGGCCTGATCGGTGGTGATTTCGCCTTCAGCAACGGCGCGCTGCACCAGAAGCCAGGAGGCGATCTGCATCAGCCGCGTGGTGAGGCGCATGCTCTCGGTGGCATAGGTCAGGGCGCTGTCACGCTCAAG
>JAYWHQ010000331.1:0-3097 GCA_043777655.1 Allobosea sp.
TGAGGCGCGCCTGCCGATGCTCATGCTGATGGGCGATGCTGATGACTGGACGCCGCCCGCGCCATGCGACCGGTTGGCCAAATCAGCACGCGGCCGTGGCGAGAATGTCGATCTGGTGCTTTACGCGGGCGCTGTGCATGATTTCGATCATCCCGGCCGCAAGCCCACCGAGCGGCAGGGCATCGCCTTCACCGCCGATGGCTCGGGACGCGCCCGTGTGGGCACGGACCCTGTGGCACGCGAAGACGCCAAGCGCCGCGTGATCGAGTTTCTTGCGCGCTAGACGAGTTCTTGCGCGCTAGACGAGTTCTTGCGCGCTAGAACAGGTCGCCCTGCTTGCCGGGCTCGCGCGGCGCGACTTTCGGGCGGGATGTTTTCGCCGGGCCACCATCAGCTGTGACAGCCAAAATGCCGTCGCCCGCGAATCGCAGATTGAGATGTGTGCCCGCCTCGACATCCGGTGTGCGCACAATGCTGCGATCAGCCCGTTCGACGATCACGTAGCCGCGTGCCAGCACCGCCTGTGGCCCGAGGCTGGCTGCCAGCTGCCAGAGCGAGGCGAGCTTTTCGCTGCGCCTGACAAGCCCCTGCCGGAAGTTGCGCGCCAATCCTGCCTCAAGTGCTTCCAGCCTTGCGCGGCGGCGCGCCAGCTGCACCTGTTCACGGTTGACGAGGCCCGCACGTGCCTGCGCCAGACGGCTGCCAAGCTCGGACAGTTTCGTCTGCTGGCGGGCGACGCGCGCGGCTGGCGACTGGCCGAGCAGACGTCGGCCAAGCAGAGCAAGACGGTTCTCGTGCGTGCGCGCATTGCGGGCCAGTGCGGGCGCCAGACGTGCTGTGGCCAGATCGAGCCGCTGGCGCGGCGCAGCAAAGATGCTTTCAGCTTGTGGCAGCGCGCGGGCTGCAGCCCGCAAATCAGCCCTCTGCCGGTCAAGCCAGCGGCGCATCGCGCCATGGTGTCGGCGCGCCAGATCATCGAGCGTGGCCATGAGCTCGGCGCGCACCGGCACGACCTTTTCAGCAGCACCCGTCGGAGTGGGGGCCCGCAGGTCGGCGGCATGATCGATCAGCGTCCAGTCCGTCTCGTGGCCGACGGCAGAGATCAGCGGGATCATCGAGGCGCTGGCTGCGCGCACGACAATTTCCTCGTTGAAGCCCATCAGGTCTTCCAGCGAGCCACCACCGCGCGCGACGATGATGACATCGGGCCGGGCAATGCGACCACCCTCTGGCAGCGCATTGAAGCCGTTGATGGCGTTCGCCACCTCGGCCGCGCTCGTTCCACCCTGAACCCTCACCGGCCAGACGATGACATGGCGCGGAAAACGGTCCTGCAAGCGGTGCAGGATGTCGCGGATGACAGCGCCCGTTGGCGAGGTGATGACGCCAATCACGCGCGGCAGATAGGGGATGAGCTGCTTGCGCGCCTCGTCGAACAGCCCTTCCGCCGTCAGCTTGCGGCGGCGCTCTTCCAGCAGCGCCATCAGCGCGCCGATGCCGGCGGGCTCGATCGAATCGATGATGATCTGGTAGCTCGATTTGCCGGGGAAGGTGGTGATCTTGCCAGTGACGATGACTTCCAGCCCTTCCTGGGGCTTCGTTTTCAGGCGGCCATAGACACCCTTCCAGATTACGGCATCGATCTTGGCGTTCTGGTCCTTCAGCGCGAAATAGACATGGCCGGAGGCTGATGGACCCTTGAAACCGGAAATCTCTGCCCGCACCCGCACAAAGCCGAAGGCATCTTCCACTGTGCGCTTCAGCGCGCCCGACAGCTCCGAAACCGACCATTCCGGCACATTGCCGGGGGCAAGTGGGGCAATTTCAAGTGAATCATCCATGGCTGCTTTTAGCGGGCTGGCTGGCTCTGGTGAAGGGCGCTGTTGCTGCAACAGCAAGGCTGGTGTTTTTGCTGGCTTGGCCTACATCGGCTGCATGAGCGCTGCGCCACGATCCGCCGACCTTCTTGTCTGGTATGACCGCCAGCGGCGCAAGCTTCCGTGGCGAGCGGAAGCGGGCGAGATGGCGGATCCCTACCGGGTCTGGCTGTCGGAAATCATGCTGCAGCAAACGACCGTGGCGGCGGTGAAGCCCTATTTCGCGGCGTTTCTGGCACGGTTTCCGACTGTGGAGACGCTGGCTGTGGCCCCGTCCGAGGAGGTGATGCAGGCCTGGGCGGGGCTGGGTTATTACAGCCGCGCGCGCAACCTGCATGCCTGTGCCAAGGCTGTGGTCGCGCTGCATGGCGGCCAGTTTCCCGCCAGCGAGGCTGCCTTGCTGGCGCTGCCCGGCATCGGCCCCTATACGGCGGCCGCTGTGGCCTCAATTGCGTTCAACCGGGTGGCCGCTGCCGTCGATGGCAATGTCGAGCGCGTGATGACGCGTCTCTTCGCCATCGAGACGCTGATGCCAGCGGCAAAGATCGAGGTGAAGCGCCAAACGCTGGCCATCGTTCCTTCAGACCGTCCCGGCGATTTCGCGCAGGCGCTGATGGACCTTGGTGCCACGATCTGCACACCGCGCAACCCGGCCTGTGCGTTGTGTCCGTGGCATGAGCCATGTCAGGCGAGGGCGCGTGGCGACCAGACCAGCTTTCCGCGCAAGGGTGCCAAACCGGTGCGGCCCACGCGTTATGGCGCGGCCTATGTGGTGCTCAGGGCCGACAATGCGCTGCTGCTGCGCACCCGGCCGCCAAAGGGCCTGCTGGGATCGATGGCCGAAGTGCCGGTGAGTGACTGGGCGGCAGATTACGATCCGGCGCGCGCACGGCAGGAGGCGCCGCTGGCGCTCGACTGGCAGCGCGTGCCAACCCCAGTGCGCCACGTCTTCACGCATTTTCCGCTGGAGCTGACGGTGTTTGCCGCGCATGCGCCTGCCGACATGCAGGCGATAACGGACGCGCGTTTCACGCCGCTGGCCGAGCTTGGCCGCGAGCCGTTGCCCGGCGTGATGCTGAAGGCGGTGGAGGCGGGGCTTGGGCTGCTCGGCCTCCCGCTGCCCATCAAGGCAGCAGAAGAAAGCTGATCCGAAGGCCTAGCCCGCCATCGTTGCGCGAATGTCGCCGCGCAGCTTGTCGAGCAGCATGAGGCTGCCCTCG
>JAYWHQ010000332.1:0-3095 GCA_043777655.1 Allobosea sp.
AGCACAGCATCAAGCTTGAGGTCGTTGGCGGCCAGCATGGCATCAAGCGCTTCGGCCTGAGCAACGGTGCGCGGAAAGCCGTCAAGGATGAAACCCTTGCGCGCGTCCGGCTCCTGGATGCGGTCAGCGATGATGCCGATCACGATCTCGTCCGAGACGAGCGCGCCTGATTCCATCACCGCCTTGGCCTGCCGGCCTATGGCCGTGCCGGCAGCAACCGCTGCGCGCAGCATGTCGCCCGTCGAGAGCTGCGGAATCCCGTGACGTTCGGTTATAAGCGCCGCCTGTGTGCCCTTGCCTGCGCCCGGAGGCCCCAGAAACACCAACCTCATGATCGCACAGCCCCCTTAAGCCCAACCAGATCAGAAAGCTCTCAGCGCTTTGGGCCCCGGAGCTTCGCCTTCTTCACCAGCCCCTCATATTGATGGGCCAGCAGATGTCCGTGAACTTGCGCCACGGTGTCCATCGTCGTCGTCACCACGATAAGCAGCGATGTGCCACCCAGCAAGATGATCGGAATCTGGGCATAGGAGATCATGAACTCGGGGATAAGACAGACCAAAGTCAAATAGGCCGCGCCGATGACCGTGATGCGCGTCAGCACTTTGTCGATATGTTCTGCCGTGCGCTCGCCAGGCCGGATGCCCGGGATGAAGCCGCCCTGTTTCTTCATGTTGTCCGCCGTCTCGGTCGGGTTGAACACGATGGCCGTGTAGAAGAAACAGAAGAAGATGATCAGCGACGCATAAAGCAGCATGAACAGTGGCCGCCCGTGCCCGAGATAGGCCGCCAGCGTGGCCAGCACGCCCGTGCCGCCAGAGGCTTCCGAGAAACTGGCAATGGTCGTTGGCAGCAACAGCAGCGACGAGGCAAAGATCGGCGGGATCACGCCAGCTGTGTTGAGCTTGAGCGGCAGGAACGAGGACTGCCCCTCATACATCTTGTTGCCGACCTGCCGCTTCGGATAATTGATGAGCAGACGCCGCTGTGCCCGCTCGACAAAGACGCAGAGCGCGATCACGCCGATGGCCATGACAAACACGAGAAACAACAGACCTGTCGAGATCGCGCCCTGGCGACCCAGCTCCATGGTCTGGGCCAGCTGCGCCGGGAATTCGGCGATGATGCCGGCAAAGATGATCATCGAAGAACCATTGCCGATGCCGCGGCTGGTGATCTGCTCACCCAGCCAGAGCAGGAACATGGTGCCGCCCACAAGCGTGATGACAGTTGAAACAATGAAGAAAGGCCCCGGATCGAGCACGAGATTGCCCGAGCCCTGCAGGCCAACCGCGATGCCCCAGGCCTGGAACACGGCCAGGACGAGTGTGAGATAGCGCGTGTACTGGTTGATGACCTTGCGGCCCTGCTCGCCTTCCTTCTTCAGCGCTTCAAGCGTCGGCACGACGCTGGTGAGCAGCTGCACGATGATGGAGGCCGAGATATACGGCATGATGTTCAACGCGAAGATGGCCAGACGGCCCACAGCGCCGCCCGAAAACATGTTGAACAGGCCCAACACGCCAGTCTGCGTCTGCTTGAACAGCTCGGCAACCTGATCCGGGTTCATCCCCGGCAGCGGGATATAGGTGCCAAGCCGGAACACGATCAGCGCGCCAAGCGTGAACCAGATGCGCTTTTTGAGCTCATCGGCCTTGGCAAAGGCACCGAAATTCAGGTTTGAAGCCAGCTGTTCAGCAGCGGAAGCCATGTGCCGATCCTTAAAGTCATTGGTCGCATTAACATGCAAACGGCGGCCCGGGCCACTGGCCCTGCCGCCGTCGCAACAATCATGTAGAGACTGCGATCACGCCTGTGAAGCAGCAGCCAGAATTTTAACCGAGCCGCCTGCCTTCTCGATCGCGGCAACGGCCGACTTGGACGCGCCGTAGACCTCGAAAACAAGCTTTGCCGTAAGCTCGCCAACGCCAAGAATCTTCACGCCATCACGCGCCCTGGAGCAAACGCCAGCCGAGACGAGCGCCTCGACAGTCACAGTCGTCTTGGTATCCAGCTTGCCGGCCTCGACAGCCTGCTGCACGCGGCCAAGATTGACCTCGTTCAGATCACTGGCGAAAAGGTTGGTGAAGCCACGCTTGGGAAGGCGACGATGCAGCGGCATCTGGCCGCCTTCGAAGCCCTTCACGGCCACGCCGGAACGGGCCTTCTGACCCTTCACGCCGCGCCCACCGGTCTTGCCCTTGCCGGAACCTATGCCCCGGCCGACACGCATGCGCTCCTTCAGAGCGCCTTCGTTGTCACGAATGTCATTCAGTTTCATGTGACCACCCTCCCTCAAACCGCATCGACGACGCGAACGAGGTGTGCAACCTTGGCGATCATGCCGCGCACCGCAGGGGTGTCGGTCAGGGTCGACTGGCGGCGGATCTTGTTGAGACCGAGACCGATCAGCGTGGCACGCTGGCTCTTGTCGCGGCGGATCGGCGAACCGGTCTGCTCAACGGTGACTGTTTTTGCTGTAGGCGCCATGGTTTTCACCCTCACGCTTCGGCAGCGGCATCCGTCCCGGCATCGCGACGACGCGCCTGCAGAGAGGAGACCTTGAGATTGCGACGGGCTGCGATCGAACGCGGGCTGTCCTCGTTCTTGAGCGCATCGAATGTGGCGCGAACGAGGTTGTAGGGGTTCGATGAGCCGAGCGACTTGGACACAACGTCCTGCATGCCAACAGCTTCGAACACAGCGCGCATCGGGCCGCCGGCGATGATGCCGGTGCCGGCAGGTGCTGCCCGCAGAATGACCTTGCCAGCGCCATGGCGACCGTTGACGTCATGATGCAGCGTGCGGCCTTCCTTGAGCGGAATGCGAACCAGGCCGCGCTTGGCGGCTTCTGTCGCCTTGCGAATGGCTTCCGGCACTTCACGTGCCTTGCCGTGGCCGAAGCCGACGCGGCCCTTCTGGTCACCCACGACCACAAGCGCGGCGAAGCCGAAGCGACGGCCACCCTTCACAACCTTGGCGACACGATTGATGTGCACCAGCTTGTCGATAAATTCCGAGTCCTGCTCTTCGCGGTCCCGGCGACCATGGGGCTCTCTTGCCATGATATCCTCTTACTTGCGCGGGAACAGCCA
>JAYWHQ010000333.1:0-3094 GCA_043777655.1 Allobosea sp.
ACTGGTGAGCACGCTGAAAGCCATCCTGCTCGGCCCCGCTGGTCTTGCGCTGCTGCTGCTGGTTGGCTGGACCTTGCTGTCGCTGGTCTGGAGCCCCTACACGCCCTCCGCGAGTGAGAAGGCGGCAAATCTGGCGCTGGCTGTCGCTCTGGGCCTGCTCGGTGTGTCGGCCCTGCCGGAACGCACGCGGGCCTCGAACCTGAACCTTGTGCCTCTGGGCGCAGGCGTGGCCGCGCTGTTTTCGCTTGCACTGATCCTGAGTGCGCAGATCAGCCCGCGTTTTGTCGTCGGAACCGGTGATGGCAACAGCCTGGCGCGCGGCGTCAGCGTGTTCTCCGTCATGGTCTGGCCCGCGATCGCCTGGCTGCTCTCGCGCGAGCGCAACACCAGCGCTCTGGTGATCGCAGTGGCGGCCGCACTGGTGGCGCTGGCTCATGTCGATGACGGCGGTGCCGTCGCCATCGTCATAGGGGCGCTTGTGTTCGGGCTCGTTTCCATACGCCCTGCCAATGGTGCGCGCCTTGTCGCAATGCTGGCGGCAGGCGCCATGCTGGCCGCACCGCTCATTCCGTTTGTGCTGAAACCGTTCATTGGCGGGCCTGTCGGCGCAAGCCTTGCAGTCTGGAGCGACATTGTCCTGGCTGACCCGCTGCGGCTTATCACCGGTTACGGGCTCGATACGGTTCTGCGCGGCAAGGTCAGCGGTGTTCTGCCCGGCAATGTTCCGCCGACCATCCTTTTCGAGACCTGGTATGAACTGGGTCTGGTTGGCGCCACGTCAGCTGCCCTGTGCCTGTGGTTCGCAATCCGGGCGGCAGGGCGCATGACGGGCTCGCTCGCGCCAGGTGGCGTGGCAGCCTATGCCACGGCTTTTGCCCTCGCGGCCCTTGGCTTTGCCAGTCTGCAAACCTGGTGGCTGATGACGCTGGCAGCTGTCGCTGTGCTGTTCACAGCCATTGCACGCGGTCAATATCGCACGGACCGGCCGATCGCTCCCAAAATGCTGCGCAGCTGAGCCGGGCGCCTCAAGCGGCGGCTGACGCCGTGGCATTGGTCACGGCATGGCAGGCCACGCCGTTGACTGCGACGGGTGCCTCGACCCGGCAACGGTCAAACACCAGCGGGCAGCGGGGATGGAAGGTGCAACCGGAGGGCGGGCTGATCGGATTGGGAATTTCGCCCTGCACACCGACGCGTGCCCGCCCCACCATGGCGAGGTCCGGCACGGCATCCAGCAACATGCGCGTGTAGGGATGGCGCGGCGCCGAAAACAGCTCCTTGCCCTCCGACACCTCAACCAGACGGCCGAGATACATCACGCCGATGCGCGTTGCCATGTGGCGAACAACGGCGAGATTGTGCGAGATGAACAGGTAGGTCAGCCCGAACTTCTGCTGCAGATCGCGCATCAGGTTGAGGATCTGCGCCTGGACGGACACGTCCAGCGCCGATGTCGGCTCGTCGCAAACGATGAACTCGGCATTGGAGGCCAGTGCGCGCGCAATCGCGATGCGCTGGCGCTGTCCGCCGGAGAACTCGTGCGGAAACTTCACGCCATCATCGGGATGCAGGCCCACCAGCGTCAGCAATTCGCCCACGCGCGCGACAATGTCGGCCTCGCCCTCGATCACCTTGAAGGCGCGGATCGGCTCGGAAATGATGCGGTCCACCCGCCAGCGCGGATTGAGGCTGGCATAGGGGTCCTGAAAAATCATCTGGATGCGGCGGCGCAGCGCCTGCCGCTCATCAGCCGCAGCAGCTGACGACATGGAGACGCCATCGATCTTCACTTCGCCGCCAGAAGGCGCCAGCAGGCCAACCACCAT
Organism: Allobosea sp.; assembly: GCA_043777655.1. Lineage (GTDB taxonomy): Bacteria > Pseudomonadota > Alphaproteobacteria > Rhizobiales > Beijerinckiaceae > Allobosea. The sequence continues at coordinate 1,827 of JAYWHQ010000333.1, forward strand.
GCGCGCGACAGTGGATTTGCCGGAGCCGGATTCGCCCACCAGCGCAAAGGTCTCGCCCTTGCGGATGTCGAACGAGACGCCATCCACCGCTTTCAGGAACTGCTTGGGGGAGCGCTCGATGATGCGGTTGAGCCAGGGCTTCGACACATCGAAGACGCGCTTGAGGTCTTTTACCTCGACGAAGGATTTGTCGCTCACGCTGCGGCCTCCACACCGGTCTTGTCATAAAGGTGGCAGGCAACACTGTGGCTGACCATGCCCGTGCCTTCGACCTGGATCAGATTGGGCCGCTCCACGCGGCAGCGGTCAAACACGGCATTGCAGCGCGGGTTGAAGGCGCAACCCTGCGGGATCGAGGACAGACGCGGCATCGAGCCCGGAATTTGCACCAAGCGCTCGGCATGGCTCTCGAGCGAGGGAATCGCACCCATCAGCCCCTTGGCATAGGGATGGCGCGCATTCTTGATGACATCGCGCACCGGGCCGATCTCGGCAATGCGCCCGGCATACATCACGGCCACGCGATCAGCCGTCTCGGCAATGACACCCATATCATGCGTGACCAGCATCACGGCGGTTCCACGCTCCGCACAGAGGCGCTTGATGAGCGCGATGATCTGGGCCTGCACGGACACGTCGAGCGCGGTCGTCGGCTCATCGGCAATGATGAGTTCGGGCTCCGCGCATAGGGCAAGTGCGATCACGACACGCTGGCGCATGCCGCCGGAAAACTCGTGCGGATAGCCATCGATGCGGCGCTCAGGCGCGGGGATGCCAACTTCAGTGAGAAGATGGATCGCGCGTTCACGCGCGGCGCTGCCCGAGAGATCGGTATGGGTCTGGATGGTTTCGATCAGCTGGTCGCCCACGCGGTAAAGGGGGTTGAGCGAGGTCAGCGGGTCCTGGAAGATCATGCCGATGCGCCGTCCGCGCACCTTGCGCATCGCGTCCTGTGACAGGTTGTCGATGCGTTCGCCGCCAAGGATCACCTGGCCTCCGGCAATGCGGCCTGGCCGGTCGATCAGGCCGATGATGGCCGAACCTGTGACCGACTTGCCGGCGCCCGATTCACCCACCACGCCGAGCACCTCACCGCGCTTGATGTCGAACGAAATGCCATCGAGCGCGCGCAAGATACCGCGACGCGTCACGAACTCGACCGTCAGGTCGCGGACCGAAAGAATGGGTTCGCTCATCTCGTCTCCATGCTGCGCAGGCGCAGATTGCGGCGTGACCATAGCGCGCTTGCGCCGCACGCCAACCGAAAA
>JAYWHQ010000334.1:0-3093 GCA_043777655.1 Allobosea sp.
GGCGCTGTCAGGCGGCAGAACGGATATTGCGCCATGAGATCGCGATTGAGTGCGACATCAGCCGCCATCTCGCCATCATATTCGAAATCGAGCCGCATACCGTCGAGGATCTTGACGGCCTCGCGCACCTTTTCTGAACGCTCTCCTGGCGGGTGCCCGAAGGAGGAGAAGGCCAGCATCCCGACGCGTGGCTCATAGCCAAGCCGACGCGCAGCCCCTGCCGCCTCGATGGCGATCTCGGCCAGCTCTTGCGCCGTTGGCATCTCGGTGATGGCGGTGTCCGCCACCAGCACGGTGCGCCCGCGCGCCAGCACGATCGACAGGCCAATCAGCCTGTGGCCCGGCTTTTCATCAATGACGCGGCGGACATCTTCGAGTGCAACCGAATAGTTCCGCGTCACGCCGGTGACCATGGCGTCCGCATCGCCCAGCTGGACCATGGCGGCGGCAAAATGGTTGCGGTCCTGGTTGATCATCCGCTGGCAATCACGGAACAGGTAGCCATGCCGCTGCAGGCGCTCATAGAGAAACTGCGCATAGGTGGCGTTGCGGTGCGACAGCCTCGCATTGTGGATCTCGATGTCCTTGCCTTCGAGATCGATGCCAAGAAAAGTGGCCGTTTCGGTGATGCGGTCTTCGCGACCCACAAGGATGGCGCGGCCAAGCCCCTGGTTCACAAAGGACATGGCAGCGCGGATGACCTGCTCTTCCTCGCCCTCGGCAAAGACCACGCGCTTGGGATAGCGCCTCACCCGCTCGATGATGCGGTTCAGCGTGCCGGCCACCGGGTCCCTGCGCGCCGAAAGCTGTGCCTTGTAGGCCACCATGTCGACAATCGGCTTGCCGGCCACGCCTGTGTCCATCGCAGCCTGCGCCACCGCTGCGGGGACAACATGGATCAGGCGCGGGTCGAACGGCACAGGGATGATATACTCGCGGCCATAACGCGGGCGTGCCCCCTGATAGGCAGAGGCCACCTCGTCCGGAACATCTTCACGCGCCAGATCAGCCAGCGCATGGGCAGCCGCGATCTTCATTTCCATGTTGATGGTCGTGGCGCGCACATCCAGCGCGCCCCGGAAGATGTAGGGGAAGCCCAGCACATTGTTGACCTGGTTGGCATAGTCCGAGCGGCCGGTGGCCATGATCGCGTCGTCGCGGATGGCAGCCACTTCTTCCGGCGTGATTTCCGGGTCCGGATTCGCCATGGCAAAGATGATCGGGTTTGGCGCCATCGAGCGCACCATCTCGGCGGTCACCGCGCCCTTCTGGGACAGGCCGAAGAAGGCATCGGCGCCCGCCATCGCCTCGGTCAGCGTGCGCCTGTCGGTCTTGGCGGCATGAGCCGACTTCCACTGGTTCATGCCTTCCATGCGGCCCTGCCAGATCACGCCCTTCGTGTCGCAGAGAATGACATTGTCCGGCTTGAAGCCCATCGCCTTCAGCAGTTCCGTACAGGCAATGGCGGCGGCGCCCGCGCCATTCACCACCAGCCGCGTTGACTGGATGTCGCGCCCCGTCAGGTCGAGCGCATTGATGAGGCCGGCAGCTGCAATGATCGCGGTGCCATGCTGGTCATCATGGAAGACGGGAATATCCATCAGCTCGCGCAGGCGCTGCTCGATGATAAAGCACTCGGGCGCCTTGATGTCTTCGAGGTTGATGCCGCCGAAGGAGGGGCCGAGATAGCGCACCGCATTGATGAAGGCATCCGGATCTTCGGTGTCGATTTCCAGATCGATGGAATCGACATCGGCAAAACGCTTGAAGAGCACGGCCTTGCCTTCCATCACCGGCTTGGAGGCGAGCGCGCCCAGATTGCCGAGACCGAGAATGGCCGTGCCATTGGAAATGACGGCGACCAGATTGCCGCGCGTCGTGTAGTCATAAGCCTTGCTGGGATCTTCCGCGATCGCCAGCACCGGCACGGCCACACCGGGCGAATAGGCCAGCGACAGGTCGCGCTGCGTCGCCATCGGCTTGGTCGGGATGATCTCGAGCTTGCCAGGCTTGCCCTGTGAATGAAAAAGCAGCGCCTCCTGATCGGTAAAGGTCGGGCGGCTGCGCTTGGGGGGCATTTCCGGCATGTCTGGCACTTCTTTTTGCTGGCGCGTTCTTCGGGCGGTTCGTGTTAGGGCGGTTCTCGTTGGGAGCGGGACCATAAGCCAAGGCCAGCACCTGCCACAAGGTCGGCTTGTCCACGCTTTCCGATGATGGGGATGATCCGGAGGCGTGATCGTCTTTCTGTTTTCTGTTAGCGACAGGGTGATGAATGACCATCTCCCGCCATCCGCCCCGCAGGCGAGCTATGACGCGTCTCGGCCAGCTGCTGCAGAGCATGCGCGGCCAACGCCGATGATGGCGCAATACATCGAGATCAAGGCTGCGAATGCCGACTCGATCCTGTTTTACCGGATGGGCGATTTCTACGAGATGTTCTTCGATGATGCCGAGATCGCCTCGCGAACGCTCGGCATCGTGCTGACCAAGCGTGGCAAGCACCAGGGCGAGGATATCCCGATGTGCGGCGTGCCGGTGGAGCGCGCCGACGACTATCTCCAGCGCCTGATTGCAGCAGGCCATCGCGTCGCCGTTTGCGAGCAGACCGAGGACCCGGCAGAGGCGAAGAAGCGCGGCGGCAAATCCGTCGTGCGGCGGGACGTCGTGCGGCTGGTCACGCCGGGCACCATCACCGAGGAGCGGTTGCTGGAGCCTGGCCAGGCCAACCTGTTTGTGGCGCTGGCGCGTCGTCATCTCAGTGAGGATCAGCAGGTTTTCGGGCTGGCAGCAGTCGATATCTCGACCGGCCATTTCACCGTGATGCAGACATCGCTTGCCGGACTCGCGCCTGAGCTGGCCCGGCTGGATCCGCGCGAGATCATTTGCCCCGATGCGCTGCACGAGGATGCCGAACTGCGCCAGCTCTGGCGTGATATACGCGCCGCAGTGACGCCGGTTGCCCGCGATGGCCTCGACCAGACCAGCGCCGAGCGGCGCCTGACATCCTTTTTCGGCGTCAGCACGCTTGAGGCGTTCGGCTCCTTCTCCGCTGTGGAGATTGCAGCCGCTGGTCTGGCGCTGATGTATGTGGAA
>JAYWHQ010000335.1:0-3087 GCA_043777655.1 Allobosea sp.
TACACGCTGACAGCGAATGATTTTTCCTACATTCCGCTGCACCAGCAGGCTCTGGCCTGGGGTGTGTCGAAATCGGTCAAGCTGTCACAGCGTGCTGACAACCAGGTGCTGCTGTATTGGGCAACCAAGCAGTAAGCGCCTGCATGGAGGCGGGCCTCTCCCTCCCGCCTCCTTTTCTCCGCTGATCCAGTCCTGCACGTTGGGCAGGACTGGTGATGCCTGACACAGGCGCGCCTCAGGTGGCGGACCTTCACGGTTATTGCCGGGACACGCGGTTTCCCGCGCCGGCCACGCGCGCAATCTGGCTGTGACGCGGCGCAATCAAGGCTTGAATCAGCATGCTGGCTTTCATCCTCAGACGTCTGTTCCAGTCGCTTCTGGTCATGCTGACCGTGGCGTTGCTGGCCTTCACCATGTTCCGCTTTGTCGGCGATCCGGTGAACCAGATCGTCTCGATCGACACACCTGCCGACCAGATCGCGCAAATCCGCGCCTCGTTGGGGCTCGACAAACCCGTCATCGTGCAGTTTGCGACCTATGTCGCCAATGCGGCGCGGCTTGAGTTCGGCGTTTCCTACCAGTTCCGGCTGCCGGTCACCGCACTGCTGGCGGACCGCGCGCCCGCGACGCTGGAACTGGCTTTCATGTCAGCGCTGTTTTCGCTGTTCGTCGGTGTCCCGATGGGGGTCTACACCGCCTTGCGGCGCGATGGCTGGCTGGCCAAGGTGTTCCTCACCGTCTCGCTCATCGGCATCAGCCTGCCGACATTCCTGATCGGCATTCTGCTGATCTACCTGTTTTCGGTCACGCTCGGCGTGCTGCCCTCCTTCGGGCGTGGCACGGTGGTGAAGATTGGCGACACCTGGACAACGGGCCTTCTCACCATCTCAGGCCTCAAAGCGCTGGTCCTGCCCTCGATCACGCTGGGCCTGTTCCAGATGACACTCATCATGCGGCTGGTGCGCGCCGAGATGATGGAGGTGCTGCGCACCGATTACATCAAGTTTGCCCGTGCCCGTGGCCTGAAGACGCGTGCTGTCCATTTCGGTCATGCGCTCAAGAACACGCTTGTTCCGGTGATTACCGTGGCCGGCCTCCAGCTTGGCTCGATCATCGCCTTCGCGCTCATCACCGAGACGGTGTTCCAGTGGCCGGGCATGGGCCTGCTCTTCCTGCGGGCCGTGCAGAATGTCGATATCCCGATCATGGCGGCCTATCTTTTGCTCATTTCGTTCATGTTCGTCTCGATCAATCTCATTGTTGACCTGCTCTATGCGCTGGTGGATCCGCGCCTGAGAGCCACGGTTGGCGCGGCCTGAGGAAATCTGTCTGATGCCCCTTACAACTGGCGAAGAAGTTTCGGCGCGACTGCAGGGTATGAGCGGAGGCGCGCCATTGGCACAGTTGGCAGCAGGTCCGCAGGCCCTGCCAAAATCACGGCTGGCGCGCATTCTCGACAGCGACATCTATGCCAGCTTTCGGGCATCGAAAGTGACCATGGTCGCTGGCTTCGTGGTGTTTCTGCTCATGTTCGGCGCCGTGTTTGCGCCGCTCATTGCCCCGTTTGATCCGTTTGATCCGGCAAAGGTCTTTCTGGCCGATTCCAATGTCCCGCCGCGCTGGCTGGCGGGCGGCGATCCGCGCTTCCTGCTCGGCACGGACGATCAGGGGCGCGACCTGTTCTCGGCCATTCTCTACGGGTTGCGAGTCTCGCTGACCGTGGGCGGGCTGGGCGTCGCGCTGGCGGCCACCATCGGCATCACGCTGGGTCTGCTGGCAGGTTACATGGGGGGCCGTGTCGATGCCTTCATCATGCGCGTCGCCGATGTGCAGCTGACCTTCCCGGCGATCCTTGTCGCTCTGCTGATTGACGGTGTCGTGCGTGCGCTGTTCAAGCATTCTTCGCGCGAGGACACGGCCGTTGTCGTGCTCGTTTTGTCGATCGGGCTGTCCTTTTGGGTGCAATATGCCCGCACGATCCGTGGCTCGACGCTTGTCGAGCGCAACAAGGACTATGTCCATGCCGCCCGGCTGGTGGGCCTGCCCACGTCGCTCATCATGGCGCGGCATGTTCTGCCCAATGTGATCGGGCCTGTTCTGGTCATCCTCACCATCAATCTGGGCCTGGCCATCATCACCGAAGCGACGCTCTCCTTCCTCGGCGTCGGATTGCCGCCGAACCAACCGTCACTCGGCACGCTCATCAGCATCGGCAACAAATATCTGTTCTCGGGTGACTGGTGGATCGTGGCTTTCCCGGGCGCCACGCTGGCGGCCATCGTGCTGGCGGTCAACCTGCTGGGGGATTGGTTGCGCGACGCGCTGAACCCGAGGCTCAGATAAGCGAAAAAGCGTGATTCCGCAGTGCCGTAATAATGTTCAAATGCATGGTTCATGTGTGAATTAAGGCCAGTGACTCTTGGCTGGAACGTGTCTAGTCTTGACGTTTATCCGGGTTGCCGGAAGCCAAATCGAAAGTCACACGCGATGAAAAAATCTGCTCTGGCGCTCGCCACCGTTCTGGTCTCATCGATCGCTTTTGTCACCTCCTTTGCCGAAGCCAAGACCCTGCGCTGGGTCCGCTCGCAGGACGCGACAACACTTGATCCCCATTCCGGCAACACCGGCCCCAACCACGTGCTGATGCACAACATCTACGAGACGCTCGTGGTCCGCGGCTTCGATGGCAAGCTGTCGGGCGCGCTCGCCACCTCGTGGCGCACTCTGCCGAATGACCCCACCATCTGGGAGTTCAAGCTGCGCCCGAACGTCAAGTTCCACAATGGCAATGCCTTCACCGCCGATGACGTGGTGTTCTCTCTCACCCGTGCCCTGAAGCCGGCCGCCGACATGAAGTCGCTGCTGGTTTCGGTCGACACCATCACCAAGGTCGATGACCTGACGGTGCACATCAAGACCAAGGGCCCCAATGCGCTGCTGGTGAACAACCTCACCAACATGTTCATGATGGACAAGGAATGGTCCGAGGCGAACAACGCTGTCGATCCGCAGAACCTGAAGGAAAAGGTCGAGAACGGCGCCACCCGCACCGCCAATGGCACTGGTGCGTTCAGCCTTGTGTCGCGC
>JAYWHQ010000336.1:0-3082 GCA_043777655.1 Allobosea sp.
AGATCGAACACGCCGCTGATCGACAGGCCTGCCGCCACGAACGGATGCGCCAGGCCGAGCGCCGTGAGATGCCCGCCGGCGGACCAGCCCGACAGCACCCAGGTGCTGGCCGCCTCGCGCGCAGCCAAGGCATCGAGCGCAGCCATGATCTCCGCGGCGATCTCCGTCAGTTGCGCGTCTGGTGCCAACGTATAGCCGATAAGCGCCACATCCATGCCGCCAGCCAGAGGACCCGCCGCCATGCAACTGAAGACCTCCTTGCTGTTGCGCTGCCACCAGCCACCATGGATGAAGACCAGCAGCGGCGCCTGCGGCACACCACAGCGGAAAATGTCGATGCGGTTGCGCTCGCGCGGGCCATAAGGAATGTCGAGCTCATCCGGCATCCGGGCCCGCAAGGCAGCCGAGCGCTTTGCCCAGTCCGCCAGCCGGTCCGCGCTGTCAGCGACGGCGGCCATGTTGTTATAGGCCGCATCGAGCGCGCTGCGGGTGAAACCTTCCCAGACCAAGGTGTCAGCCTCAGGCTTTTCAGGCGCAGGCTTTTCAGACATGGCAGCCCGTGCCGAGATACCAGTCAGCGATCTGATCGCCCTGCATGAAGACCAGCCCGTCGCGGGCGAGCAGCTGATCGAGCAGCCGCTCCAGCATGTCGATGCGGTGCGGCACACCGGTGATGTAGGGATGGATGGCAAAGCTCATCACCTTGGCGCCACCGAGCGGGCCGGGCATCGCCGCCTCGCGCAGCAGCCGGTCGGCGGTGGCGAGCGTGCGGGCCTCGAACTCGGATGCGTTGTGGTGCTGGATCATCTGCACAGGGATATCGTTCAGCTCGACGGAATAGGGCATGGTGAGCACCTCGCCATGGCTTGTCTTCAGGCGCGCGGGCAGATCATCCACCACCCAGTCGGCGATCCAGCGGATGCCGGCAGCAGCGAGATGATCCGGCGTGTCCAGTGTCTCGGTCAATCCCGGACCAAGCCAGCCGCCGCAGGGCTTGCCGGTGATGGCCTGGATCGCGTGGATTGTGGCTGCGATCATGGCGGGCTGATCCTCGACCCGGTGCGTCGGCACCTGCACGAAGCCATGGCCCATGAACTCCCAGCCCGCCGCATGCGCGGCCTTGGCCAGTCGCGGATAGGCTTCGCAGACCGAGCCGTTGATCGACAATGTGGGCCGGATGCCCCGGCGCTCGAAAGCCTCGAGAATGCGCCAGAAGCCGACGCGCATGCCGTATTCGTGCCAGGCCCAGTTGGGCAGATCGGGCTGGAGGGCAGCACCCGTGGGCGCGGTCAGCACCTGGCGCGGCATCGGGTTGTCGATCAGCCAGTGCTCGACATTGACCACCGGCCAGACCGCAACACGGTTGCCGTCCGGCAGGGCAAGGCGTGGACGGTCAATGCTGGCGGTATAGACGAGGCGCTGCTCGGGGCGCATCAGGCGGCTTTCTTCGCGTGGTGGCTGTGCAGCCGGGCCGACATGGCGCGGCGGATGTCGTTGAACTCGGGCGAGGCAATGTCACGCGGGCGGCTCAGCAGCATCGGGTTGTCGCTCTCGATGCGGCCGGGGCCCGGTGTCATCACCACCACGCGATCGGCCAGGAAGATGGCCTCCTCGATGGCATGGGTGACGAACACCACGGTGAGCTTGGTGCGCGCCCAGATTTCCAGCAGCTCTTCCTGCAGGCGCTCGCGCGTCATCGCATCAAGCGCGCCGAAAGGCTCGTCCATCAGCACGATCTCGGCTTCGTTCGCCAGCACGCGGGCAATGGCGACGCGCTGGCGCATGCCGCCCGACAGCTGATGCGGATAGGCATCGGCAAAGCGGGAGAGCCCCACCATCTCGACAAAATGCTCGACCGTCTGGCGCGCGCGCAGCTTTGGCACACCGCGCGAGGTTGGCCCGAAGGCGATGTTGTCGCGCACCGAGAGCCAGGGAAACAGCGCATAATCCTGAAACACCATGCCGCGCTGCGGCTCCGGCTCGGTGATGGGCTTGCCCCACATCAGCGCCTCGCCGGAGGTGGGTTTCTCGAAGCCCGCGATAATGCGCAGAAGCGTGGACTTGCCACAGCCCGATGCGCCGATCAGCGTGACGAACTCGCCCTGCCTGATGCTGAGATTGGCATCCTTCAGCGCATCGATGCTCTGGCCCTGGAGCTGGAAGCTCTTGCTGACATTCCGGATCTCGATGATGGGCAGGGTCGGTTCAGCCATGATGGTTCGGGCTCCAGCGCAGAAGGCGGTTGCTGATGGCGACCACGATGCGGTCGGAGATGAAACCGGCAATGCCGATGATGATCATGCCGCAAATGACCAGCTCGGTGCGCGACAGCGTGCGCCCGTCCATGATGACGGCACCCAAGCCTTGCGGCACACCGGTCATCTCGCCAACGACAATCACGAACCAGGCCAGGCCAAGGCCCAGCCGCAGGCCCGTGAAGATCGACGGCAGGGCGGCTGGCAGCACCACGCGGAAGAACTGCGCATTGCCCTTGCAGCCGAGCATGGAGGCCGCCTCGAACAGCTTGGGGTCGACATTCTTCACGCCGAAGATCGTGTTGAGCAGGATCGGGAAAAAGGCCCCGAGAAAGACCAGAGCGAAGGCCGAACGCGCGCCAAGCCCGAAGAGGATCATCGACAGCGGCAGCCAGGCCGTGACCGGGATCGGCCGCATCAGCTGGAAGAACGGATCCAGCGTCAGCTGCGCCAGCGGGATGCGCCCGATCAGCAGCCCCAGCGGCAGGGCCGCCAGCATGGCAAGCCCGAAGCCGCCATAGACCCTGCTCATCGAGGCCAGCAGGTGGATGTGCATCGTGGCCGAGAAGGCATCGTTGTAGATGCCGCCCGCCACGAAATCGACCATGTATTCAGCCGTCTCGTAGGGCGTCGGGATCAGCCGCGTCCAGCGCCGGGTGGTGGCGATGTGCCAGAAGACCAGCAGCAGGCCCGGCACGACCAGCGCCAGGCCTGTGTGCCTGGCCCGCGCCAGCCATGGTGATGGTGAAGCCAGCTTCGCAGCCGCTGCGGGCGCATTGGGCGAGATGTCGGCAAGTGCCATGGGGACGCGCCTTGAAAATGCGCAT
>JAYWHQ010000337.1:0-10625 GCA_043777655.1 Allobosea sp.
GCGCTCATAGTCGGTGTTGGCAACGTTCTCCGACCACTTGTAGGTGATGTCACCGCGGTCCTTGGCGGTTGTCAGTGCCTTGTGGATGCGGCTGACCCATTGCTGTTCAACCGGCACCGTGTAGATCGAGGCCACCTTCAGCGGTCTCGCCTTGGCCTGTGCCAGCGCGGCACCGCCGGAGCTTGCCAGAAGCGCCAGACCGCCACCGATCTGGATGACGGAACGCCGATCCAGCTGGCCTGTTGAAACGATACCTTTTTCCTTGCTCATAACCCTGCCTCCCAAAATTCAAGCCTGAACTTCGGAAGCTTGAACAAATCAGCGCGCGTTGCAACGCAGAAATCCTGCCATACCGGCCGGTCCTGAGCGAATTTAGTGCACAATTCGACACCGGTTCTTTCCACCCTCACTTTTCCGGCGGTGCGCCGGATAACGCATCAGGCCCTTGCCGCAATCGCGCGGCTGATCCGGTCCGGCGCAGAGAGCCAGAGGGCTTGCGCGATTTAACCATTTAGTTCATAATTTCGATATGACCGATATCTGAAGGAGCCCAAGAGAGGCTCGACAGCAGGGAGGCTCGGGCATGGCTGCGGTAGTGAGAGCCTATTTCGTGCTGCTGAAAGCGCTTGTGGGCCTGCTTTTGGCGGGCATGGTGGTGCTCGTTTTTGGCAATGTCGTGCTGCGCTATGCCTTTGGATCCGGCATCACGGTTTCGGAAGAGCTGGCGCGCTGGTTCTTCGTGTGGCTGGTGTTTCTGGGCGCCATTGTCGGCCTGAAGGAGCATTCGCATCTCGGCGTCGACACCATGCTGCGCATGGTCGGGCCGGCAGGTCGCCGCATTTGTTACCTTGTCAGCCATGCCCTGATGATCCTGTGCAGTGTGCTCCTGGTCAAAGGCAGCTATGTGCAGACCCTGATCAACTGGAAGGTCAGTGCCCCGGCCACAGGCTGGTCGGTCGGCTGGTTCTACGGCATCGGCATCGTTTTCGGCGTCTCGGCCATCCTCATCCTCGTTTACGAGTTCGTGCAGGTGCTTATGGGGCACGTTTCGCATGAAGACCTGATCGCCATCCGCGACTCCGAAGAACATTGAGGGGCATCCGGTCATGACCATTGCCGTCTTCACCTTCTCGCTGCTGGGCGCCATGGCGCTGGGCATGCCCATCGCCTTTGCACTGCTGGTTTGTGGCGTGGCGCTGATGCTCCAGGTCGGCATGTTCGACAGCCAGATCATCGCGCAGAACATCATCAATGGGGCTGACAGCTTCCCTCTGCTGGCCGTGCCCTTCTTCATGCTCGCGGGCGAGTTGATGAATGCGGGCGGGCTGGCCAGGCGCATCGTCAACGTGGCCCTGACGATTGTCGGACACGTCAAGGGCGGGCTCGGCTATGTGGCCATTCTCGCCTCCTGCATGCTGGCCTCGCTGTCGGGCTCGGCCGTGGCTGATGCGGCGGCGCTGGCCTCGCTGCTGGTGCCCATGATGGTATCTGCCGGCCACAACAAGGCACGCTCGGCAGGCCTCGTTGCGGCGGGCGGCATCATCGCGCCGATCATCCCGCCTTCCATCGGCTTCGTCATTTTCGGTGTTGCAGGTGGGGTGTCGATTTCCAAGCTGTTCCTCGCGGGCATTTTCCCCGGCCTCATGCTTGGTGTCGGGCTGGCCGTCGCCTGGTGGTGGGTGGTGCGGCGCGAGGATGTCACGCCGCTGCCGCGCAAGTCGCTGCGTGAAATCGGCCAGGCCATCATCGAGGGTTTCTGGGCGCTGATGATCCCCTTCATCATCGTGTTCGGCCTGCGCTTCGGCGTGTTCACACCGACGGAAGCGGCCGTGGTCGTTGCGGTCTATTCGCTGTTCGTCGCCACTGTCATCTATGGCGAGCTGAAGCTGGCTGATCTGCCTGCGCTGTTCATCCGGGCAGGCATCACCACGTCGGTGGTCATGTTTCTGGTAGCAGCGGCTCTGGTCTCGTCCTGGCTCATCACCATCGCTGAAATTTCCCAGCAGATCGTCGATCTGGTCAAGCCGTTCATGGGCAACCAGACGCTGCTCCTCATCGTCATCATGCTGATCGTGGTGGTGGTGGGAACAGCACTCGACATGACGCCGACCATCCTGATCCTGACGCCGGTGCTGATGCCCATCGTCAAGGCAGCAGGGATCGATCCGGTCTATTTCGGTGTGCTCTTCATCATCAACTGCGCCATCGGGCTCATCACGCCGCCGGTCGGCACTGTGCTGAATGTTGTCTGCGGCGTGTCGAAGATCAGCATGGAAGACATCATCAAGGGCGTTATGCCCTTCATGATCGCACAGCTGGCTGTGCTTTTCCTGCTCATCCTTTTCCCCATTCTCGTTACCGGACCCGCCAGATGGCTGGCCGGTTGACGCGAACTGCTGAACCACCAAACACAAAAACGGAGGAAACCACCATGCGTCACCTGACATCACTTCTGGCCTCGGCGGCCATTCTCGCAGCCGTGCTTCTGCCTGCCCAAGCCCAGGCCCAGATCAAGGAGCGCACCCTGCGCTTCGCCCAGCAGAACGTGGCCGCCTCGCCGCCGGGCCTCGGCATGGCGAAGTTTGCCGAAATCGTGGCTACCAAGAGCGGCGGCAAGCTCAATGTGCGCCAATTCCCCGGCGGCCAGCTCGGCGGCGATCTGCCAACCCTGTCAGCTGTACAGGGCGGCACCATCGACATCACGGTGCTGAATGCCGGCTTGCTGGTTGGCCTCGACAAGCGCTTTGCCGCGCTCGACCTGCCTTTCATGTTCAACAGCGCCGAAGAGGCCGACAAGATCGTCGATGGTCCGGTTGGCCAGAAGCTGCTCGCCAGTCTCAGTGACAAGGGCCTCCACGGCCTCGGCTACTGGGAGCTTGGCTTCCGCAATGTGACCAACTCGAAACTGCCAATCACCAGGATCGAGGATTTCAAGGGCGTGAAGCTGCGCGTGCTCCAATCGCCGCTGTTCATCGACCTGTTCAACACGCTGGGCGCCAACACCGTGCCGCTGCCGTTCCCTGAACTTTATGCCGCGCTGGAGCAGAAGGTGGTCGACGGGCAGGAGAATCCGTTCCCGACCATTCTCGGTGCCAAGCTGAACGAGGTTCAGAAATTCGTTTCCGAAACGCGCCACATCTACAACGCCCAGTCCCTGCTGATCTCGAAGAAGACCTGGGATGACATGTCGGCGGAAGAAAAGAAGATCATCCAGGATGCGGCCAGCGAGGCCGGCGCCTTCCAGCGCAAGACCTCGCGCGATGCCATGGCAACAGCACTCGCCGCGCTCAAGGCAGGCGGCATGCAGCACAATACACTGGCTGATGCCGAGATGGCCCGCATCCGCAAGGCAGTCGAGCCCGTTGTCGCCAAGTTTGCCAAGGAGATCGGCGAGGACCTCGTGAAGGAAATGACCGACGCGCTTGCCGCGATGCGCAAGTGATATCTGGCATTTGCACCTGAACGGCTCATCGCCGTTTGCGAAGACCCTGCCCGGCATGAGGATCTGCCGGGCAGGGTCAGACTGATCAACAAGCCTCAGCTTCGCGCGCTGGCATGCGCCTGATCTCTTTCGGAAGCGACGACACCATCATGGCTCTTGACGGCAATACCCGCATCATCGCGCATGTCGGCTATCCGACGGGCACCTTCAAGGCGCCGATGATCTACAATCCCTATTTCGAGAGCATCGGCCTGAACGCCGCCGTCGTGCCGATGGGTGTGAAGGCCGAGGATATCGATGCCGCGCTGCCGGCGATCCTGCGTTTCAGCAATGTGCATGGCGCGCTCATCACGATGCCGCACAAAGTCTCTGTCCTGCCGTTGCTGGATGAGGTTTCAACGGCGGCGCAGATCGCAGGCTCCTGCAATGCCATCCTTTGCCGCAGCGATGGCACGTTGCTGGGTGACATGTTCGACGGCGAAGGCTTTGTGCGCGGCCTGAAGCGCAAGGGCTGCCGGTTCGATGGCGCGCGGGCGCTCGTGGTGGGTTCGGGCGGTGTTGGCTCTGCGATCGCGGCAGCACTGGCAGGAGCTGGCGTGGCCGAGCTGGCGCTGTTCGATATCGAGACCCCGGTGTCCGATGCGCTGGCCGAGCGCGTGGCAGCGCATTACCCGACTGTGCGTCTTTCGACTGGCAGCAATGACCCGGATGGTTTCGACATCGTGGTCAATGCCACGCCGCTGGGCATGCGGGCGGATGACGCAATGCCCATGGACGTCTCGCGGATTGCGCCTTCCGCCACCGTCGGCGAAGTGGTGATGAAGCAGGAGATGACGGGCTTCTTGCGGGCCGCCCAGGCACGGGGCTGCATGGTCCAGGTCGGCATCGACATGCTGTTCGAGCAGATCCCTGCCTACCTCGAGTTCTTCGGTTTCCCCACGACAACAGCGGAGCGGTTGCGGGACGTGGCGCTGATTCAATATTGAAGATGTGGTGTGCGGCTGATCGGGTTTGGTGTCGCCACGTTCGGTTTGTTGCGCCGGATCGAAGTCGGATGAATCAATGTGCCGCCGGGTCAACCCGCGATTGGCCGCGCCACTCACCCAGCGCCATGATCGATGTGCAGATCGCAGCCAGCACAAGCCCCAGCGTGGCTGTCACGGCAAAGTCTGTCCCGGCATCGGAAACCATCGTGAAGAGCTGCAGCGGCAGGATGTTGACCTGTGATCCAACCAACGCAAGCGCCGTGCCATAGGCGCCAAAGGCGACGGCTGCCACCAGCGCAAAGGCCGAGACGAGCGGCGCGCGCAGCTGCGGCAGCAGCACATCGGCCAATGTCCGCCAGCGGCTGGCCCCCAGACTCTCGGCGGCCGCAAGCTGGCTCGTGTCAAAGTTCACCAGCACCGGCGTCAGCAGCATCACGACGCGTGGCGTGAGATAATAGGCATAGACGCAGGCCAAGCCGTAAGGCGAATAGACCGCTTGCGAGAAGCTGACCGGATCAACGCCGAAGATGGCCTGCAGCGAGAGCGTGACAAAGCCCGCACGCCCGAAAGCGAGAATGAAGCCGTAGGCGACGATCAGGCCAGAAAAGGTCAGCGGCAGCGCGATCAGGAACTGCCAGGCCATGCGCGCCCCATCGCCCATGCGCGCCAGACGCAGCGCCACCAGCAGGCCGAGCCCAGTCGAGAGCGTGGCCGCCAGCACGGCCAGGCCCAGCGAGTTGACGAGGCCGCTCCAGAAGTTGCGGGAGGCGAGCAGCGTGGCAAGACCATCGCTGCCGCCGCCAAAGGCAACAGCCGCAACAAAACCGAGCGGCAGCAGGAAGAAGCAGGCAAAGACGAGCAATCCGGGCGCCGCAAGCGCCGCCCGGATCAGGCTTGTGGAACGTGCCGTGGCTGCGGCGCGTGGGTTCACAGGGCGGCCTTGGCCCAGCCTTGCTGCAGGGACTGCAACTGTGCGGCAGACTGGCCAAGATCAAGCAAGGTGCTCTTGGCATGCGTGACAAGCCGGGCCTTGACGGCATCAGGGATGGCAACGCCCGGAACTGACGGCGTCACGAAACCTTCGGCAAAGAGCTGCTGGCCGCGCTCGGACATGATGAAGTTCAGCCAGAGCTTGCCTGCATTCGGGTTTGGCCCGTTCTTCACCAGGCTGATCGTGTAAGGTGCAGCTACTGTGCCCTCGGAAGGCGAGATGACCTCGACATCATCGCCCATGCCGTCGAGGAACTTGGCGCGCAGGCCGTCATTGACGAAGTTGATCCAGATCGGGATTTCGCCCTTGACGAACTGGGCATAGGGCGTCGTGCCGACAACGCGCAACACGTTGCCACCCTTGTGGAGCTGCTCGATGAATTTCAGGCCAGGCTCCAGATTGGCATAGCTGCCGCCCTGCGCGAAATTGGCGGCCCAGTTCAACACCTGACCAACGCCGGTCGAGCGCGGATCGAGATAGACAATGTTGCCCTTGTATTCGGGCTTCAGCAGATCGGCGAACGAGCGCGGCGCGTTCTTGACCAGCTTCTTGTTGACGATGAAGACGATCTCGAGCTGGTGGATGGTGAACCACTCGCCATCAGCCTGACGAGCCAGCTCCGGCAGCTTCTCGAAATTCGCCGGCTTGAATGGGGCCAGCAGGCCGCGCTTCTGGGCATCGACGCCATTGGCACCGAAGTAGTAGATTGTATCGACTTGGGGCCTCGCCTTGGTGCGATCAAGCGCGTTCACCGCAACGCCGGAGCCGACATCGTTGTAGACGAGGTTCACGTTGGGATAGCGGCGGCCAAAGGCACCGAACAGCGCATTCCAGTTGGCCCAGGTTGGCCCGGTGTTGTTGGAAATCACCATGCCTTCCTTGACGGCGGCCTCATAAAGCGCCCGCTCGCCGGAATAGAACTCGGGTGTATCGGCAATGGCCTGCGATGCAGGGGCCTGCGCCATGGCGGGCAGGGTCGTGAGCGCAGCGGCAGCGCCGAGCCCTTGCAGGAGAAGGCGACGATCAATGGTCATGGGGTGTTCTCCGGTTGTGATGGGTGGTCCGTGGGAGGAGGTGGCGCACCAATCGCGCCCTTCTGGTCCGAAGCGATGATCTGCACCGCATCTGGAGGAAGCTGGATGTGGGTGGGTGTCAGGCCTGAATCATCAGTTTCGACGAGCAGCGATGGGCCGGCCTCAGTCTGGAAATCGAAGCGCCGCAGCGAGCCGAGAAAGCGATCGCGCGTGATGCTGCCTGCAAGCGCATTGGTCGCTGTGCTCTCTTGCATCGCCCGGATGCTTTCGGGCCGGATCAGGACTGTTACGACCGATCCAGCCGCGAAATCGTGAGGCGCGCACTGCAACCGCCCAAGCGAAGTCTGCACATGAGCGGCATCCAGCACAGTGCCATCAAACAGGTTGGCGTGGCCGACAAAGGCCGCGACGTTGCGGCTGGCGGGCTGGCGGTAAAGGTCGTGCGGCGTCGCGGTTTGCAGCACGCGGCCCTCGCGCATGACGGTGACGCGGTCGGCCATCGAGAGCGCCTCTTCCTGGTCATGCGTGATGTGCAGCGTCGCGATGCCATGCAGCTTCTGCAGCCTGCGGATTTCGTCGCGCATCTCGCCACGCATGGCGGCATCCAGCGCCGAGAGCGGCTCATCCAGCAGCAACGCACGGGGCCGGAAGACGAGGGCACGCGCCAGCGCCACGCGCTGTTGCTGGCCGCCTGAGAGCGATCGTGGCATGCGGTCCGCCAGATGGGCAAGACCCACCATGGCCAGCGCCTCGCGCACCCGGTCGCTGGCGCTGGCACCTGTTATGCCGCGCAGCTTCAGCGGATAGCCGACATTGCCCGCCAGCGTCATGTGCGGGAACAGCGCATAGCTCTGGAAGACGACGCCCAGATCGCGCAGGCGCGGCGGTGTCGCGCCCATGTCCTGCCCGCTGATGGCGACTGTGCCTGTCTGCGGCGTGAGGAACCCCGCGATCAGCTTCAGCAGCGTGGACTTGCCGCAACCCGATGGGCCGATCACGGCTATGAATTCGCCCTCAGAGATGGTGAGCGAGACGTCGTGAACGCCAGCGCCCTTTCCATCGTAGCGAAAGCTGATCTGGTCCAGCACGATGCTCATGCGGCGCTCCTCGCGCCCGAGGCCGCGCCGCGCCCCACGGCTGCCCCGGCGACCGCTGCAAGCAACGCCAGCAACAGCAGGATGACCGTTGCTGCACAGGCAAAACCGGTCGCGCCATAGAAAGCCTGCAGCAACACGATGGGATAGGTGCGGTGGAGAAAGCCCGCGATCAGATTGGTGAGCTGGAACTCGCCAATGGAAAGTGCCGCAACCAGTATCGAGCCCGAGGCCAGGCTGTGGACCATGCCGGGCAGGACTATGTCGAAGAAGCGACGGTGAAACGGTGCGCCCAGCGATTCCGCAGCCTGCTCGAGTGCGGCCATGCCCTGCAGCTTCAGGTCTGCAATCAGCGTCTGCAGCAGGTAGGGCAGGCAGATCACGACATGGGCAGCAACCGTCAGCCAGCCCGCGCCCAGAAAGGGAAGTGTTTCGCTGGAGAAGGCCAGCATGTAGCCAAATCCCAGCACGACCGCAGGTGCCGCCACGGGGGAGAGATAGAGAATGCGCCCGATCAGGGACAGGCTGCCGCTGCGCGCATTGGCGATGGCATAGGCCAAAGGCAAACCAATCACCGCAGAGACGATAACGGTGGCGAGGCAAACCCAGAGGCTGGTCCAGAAGGCCTTGAGGAAGGTGCCATTGTTCCAGAGCTGGAGATACCACCGGTCCGTGACACCAATCGGCAGCAGCGTGTTGCTCCAGCTGCTGCCGAAGGAACCCAGCGCGATCAGCGCAATCGGGATCAGCAGATAGGCGGCGTAGAGCGCAAGTGCCGCGCTGCTGGCGCCTGTTGGCCTGCCTGAAAGCGAGAGTGCGCTCATGTGGCGGGTGCCCGTTCGCCAAGTGCGAGATAGCGGCTGGCGACGGCCTCCATTGCGTCATCGACTGATTCGCAAGACAGCGCCCCCGGCACGCTGATGGCCTGCGGCATGGCGATGACGAGCCGCTCCATTTTCAGGCCGAGCGCCATCTCGGACAAGGTGCCGTGGCCGCCGCCAACTGCGATCAGGGCAAAGCAGGCACTGGCGATGATTGCGTTGCGCGCCTCACCGATGCCGGTGGCAATCGGGATCGCGACATGGGCGTTGGCGCCGCGCCAGTCTGCCGACGGCAAGATGCCAATCACCAGCCCGCCCGCTTCTGCATGGCCGCGAGACGCCGCCTCCATGCAGCCGCCGCGCCCGCCACAGATCATGGGCAGGCCAAGAGCTGCGATGGCCCGGCCAACCGCCTCGGCCATGGCCAGCTCTGGCTCGGAGGCATCGTTCGGGCCGATGACGCCGACAGGCAGCCGCCGCGCGCCTTGCCCCGTCAACAGGCTTACGGCCCGCGTGGCGCTGACTGTATTGCTCCGGTCATTCGGGGCTGCCACGTTTGTCGTGGGCGCCGTGACCCAGGCATGGCTGCTGCTGTCGAACAGGCGCGCTTGCGCGTCCCGCACCTGACCGTCAGCTGTCTGCCAGAAGTGAAACAAAGAGGCGATCTCGCTTGCTTTATCTATCATGGTAATTATCTTCCATTTATATGATATGGATGTCAATTATATGACATGCAGGTCCTCTGGCGTTATCGGAAAGGCAAGGAATGACGGATACACCCGGTGAAGCGTTGCCACTGAATGAGCGGCAGTCGCGCATTGTCGAGCGCGTCGAGCAGCAGGGCTTTGTCACGATCGATGCACTGGCGCGTGACTTCTCGGTCTCTGCCCAGACGGTGCGGCGCGAGATCATCCTGCTGGATGAACTGGGCGTGCTCCAGCGCTTCCATGGCGGAGCCGGGCGCAATGGCTCGGGCGAGCGGCTGAGTTATGAGGCAAAGCAGACCCGCGAACTGGACGCCAAGCAGCGCATCGGCGAGGCCATGGCGGCCATTGTGAGCGAGGGCCAGTCTGTTTTTCTCGATGTTGGCACCACAGCCGAAGCCACGGCAAAAGCTTTACTTCAGCACAAGAAGCTGACCGTGGTCACGCCCAGCGCCACCAACGGGCGCATCTTGTCTGCCAATGCCGGGATCGACGCCATTCTGACCGGTGGCCGCATCCTGGGTGCTGACCTGTCCATGGCCGGGCCCATCGCGCTGCGCACGGTCTCGGCCTATCGCTTCGACTGGGCGATCATCGCCTGTTCCGGCATCGAGGCAGAAGGTGCTGTGCTCGATTTCGATGCTGACAAGGTGGCGCTCAAGCAATGCGCCATGAGTGTCGCAGGCCGCAGCGCGCTGATCGCGGACTCAGCCAAGTTCGAGCGCAAGGCGCGACTTGAACTTTGCCGGATCGAGGCGTTTGATGTGCTGGTGACCAATGAGGCGCTGCCGGAAGAGCTGGGGGCTCGCCTTGAAAATGGACGTGTGGTGCTGGCCTAGATGGTCGCCCTTCACCCAGCCCGCTGTAGCATGCCGAACAGATCGCGCGGATCGTCCGGGTCGGCCAGCATGTCGAGCTGTTCATAGAAGTCAGTGCCGCCGAGCTTGCGGCGGACATAGCGCAGCGCCGAGAAATCCTCGGTGGCGAAACCGACGGAATCAAACAGCGTGATCTGGGATGGGTCGCGGCGACCAGGAACCTCGCCCGCGATGACGCGCCAGAGCTCGGTTACGGGATGATCGGCAGCCAGCTGCTGTATTTCGCCCTCAATGCGCGTCTGGGGTGGATACTCGACGAAAATGTCAGCGCGCATCAGGATGTCGCGGTGCAGCTCGGTCTTGCCGGGACAGTCGCCGCCCACCGCGTTGATGTGCTGGCCTCGCCCAACCATGTTGTCGGTGAGAATGGTGGCCTGCTGCTTGTCAGCGGTGACGGTGGTGATGATCTCGGCACCTTCCACGGCCTGTTCCGGTGTTTCGGCAATGGTGATCTCGAACCCGAATGCTTCGAGGTTGGTGCGGCATTTCCGGCTTGCGGCCACGTCAATGTCGAAGAGCCGGAGACTGTTGATGCCGGTCAGTGCCCGGATGGCCAGCGCCTGAAACTCCGACTGCGCGCCATTGCCTATGATCGCCATGGTGCGGGCATTTCGCGGTCCGAGATACTTGGCGGCCAGAGCAGATGTCGCCGCCGTGCGGAGCGCCGTCAGCAGG